>NZ_JBEYVJ010000105.1:0-23009 GCF_040643935.1 Kitasatospora sp. NPDC047058
GTACGGCGCGCGGGCCGCCGGCGGGCGCGCCGGAGGGCCCGCCGGCCGGGGGCGGGGTGGTCATGGTGTTCCTCTCGGGGCGTCCGCCGGGCGGCGGGCGCGGTGAGCCGGCGCGGTGGCCGGCGGGGTCAGATCCGGTAGCCGGAGCCCGGCACGGTGACGATCACCGGCGGGTCCCCGAGCTTGCGGCGCAGGGTCATCACGGTGACCCGGACGACGTTGGTGAAGGGGTCGGTGTGCTCGTCCCAGGCCTTCTCGAGCAGCTGCTCGGCGGAGACGACGGCGCCGCCGGCCCGCATCAGCACCTCCAGGACGGCGAACTCCTTGGGGGCGAGCTGGACGGGCCGTCCGTCGCGGATGACCTCGCGGCGGCCGGGGTCGAGCGAGATGCCGGCGCGCTCCAGCACCGGCGGCAGCGGGACGGTCGCCCGGCGGCCCAGCGCCCGTACCCGGGCGACGAGTTCGCTGAAGGCGAACGGCTTCGGCAGGTAGTCGTCGGCGCCGATCTCCAGGCCCTCGACCCGGTCGCTGATGTCGCCGGAGGCGGTCAGCATGATCACCCGGGTCGCCAGGCCCTGGTCGACCACGCTGCGGCAGACGTCGTCCCCGTGGACCAGCGGCAGGTCGCGGTCGAGGACCACCACGTCGTAGTCGTTGACCGCGATGCGCTGGAGCGCGGCCTCCCCGTCGTACACCACGTCGACGGCCATCGCCTCGCGGCGCAGGCCGGTCGCGACGGCCTCGGCAAGCAGCTGCTCGTCCTCGACGACGAGAACCCGCACGGTCGTTGTCCCTTCTCCAGGCCGGCCCCGGAAGCGGACGCACGGCTCCGAACGTGGCTCCATCCTGCCTGGTCCCGCGGTAAAGCAGCGATAAGCTGCCCCGGAGGCACGGGCGCCCGGCCGGTGCGACCGGGGCGGAGACCGCGGTTCGCGTCCGGAGCACTCCGGTTGGACTGTGACACGGGCAACTTTCTCGCCCCGGGAGGTTTCCTCCGGCCGGGGGCGGGGAGGACAGGTGCACACCCGCGATCTGGCTGTTGGCCGATCGCACCCACCCGCCGTGCGTTCATCCGCGCCGGCCCTGGGGCTGGGACGTCACCGGGAGCGGCCGAGGGCCGACTCCGCGCCCGACCGGAGATCTCGACCTGCCGGATCCGGACGCTGCCGTTGGCCACCACCACCCTGGGGCGGGGGACGCACGAACGTGCACGTCCGACACAGTAAGGGGGCCCGTATGGACGCCTTCACCGCCGGAATCCTGCAGCGCATAGCCAACGCCGAGCAGGATCTGCACCGCGCGATCGAGGCCGGGGACGAATTCCTGGCCGAGGTGGAGCAGTCCGAGCTGGACGATCTGCGCCGACTCGCCGCCGAGCACGGCGTGGACACGGTGCTGGAACGCCACCGCACCGCCGCCTGAACCACCCGACCAGCCCGACCCGACGCCGGACCTCCGGCACCAGCGGCCCTGCGGGGGCCGTGCGAAACCCAAGCCCTGGCATCCCTCGTGTGCCAGGGCTCTTCGTTTGCCCGGAAACCGCCGTGACCCGCCCGGAAACCGCTGTCGCCCGCTCGGAGACCGCCGGGCCGGGGGCGGCGCCGGACGGACCCCGGCTAGTCCTCCCAGGCGCGTAGCGCGGCCAGCCGCTCCTGGAGCGGCTCGTAGACGCCGGGCGCGGCGGCGACGGTCAGCGCGCCGTCCGGGCCGTGCCCCGGGCGTCCGCCGACCAGGGCGCCCGCCTCGGCGGCGATCAGGCAGCCGGCCGCCCGGTCCCAGGGGGCGAGCCCGCGCTCGTAGTAGCCGTCCAGCCGGCCGGCCGCGACGTCGCAGAGGTCCACCGCGGCGGCCCCGCCCCGGCGGACGTCACGGACCTCCGGCATCAGGGCCAGCAGCACCTCGGCCTGCCGGACCCGCACCTGCTGCACGTAGTTGAAGCCGGTGCCGATCAGCGCCTGCCCCCACGGCGGGGCGGGGCGGACCGTGAGCGGCCGCCCGTCCAGGTGCGCACCGCGGCCCCGCACGGCGTGGAACAGCTCACCGCGCGCCGGGGCGAACACCACGCCGACGACCGCCTCGCCGTCCAGTTCGGCGGCCACGCTGACGGCCCAGGAGGGCAGCCCGTACAGGTAGTTGACGGTGCCGTCCAGCGGGTCGACCACCCAGCGGACCCCGCTGGTGCCGGGCCGCTCGGCGCCCTCCTCGCCGAGGTAGCCGTCCGCCGGGCGGCGGCCGCCGATCAGCTCCAGGACCAGCTTCTCGGAGGCGAGGTCCATCTCGGTGACCACGTCGACCGGGCTGCTCTTGGTGCCCGCCACGCCCAGGTCGGCGGGCCGGCCGTCGCGCAGCAGGGCGCCCGCCTGCCGGGCGGCGTCCAGGGCGACGTCGAGCAGTTCGTCGAGCAGTTCGGGGCTGGGCACGGGATCTCCTCGGAACGGGTTCAGCGCTCGGCGGCGGCCGGGCGGGGGGCGCGCGGGTTGGGGCAGCAGGCCACCGCGCACACGTCGTGGCTGGGGCCGAGCGTGCCCAGGGCGCAGCGGGTCACGGCCTCGCCGCGCTCGGCGGCGGCCCGCTCCAGCACGAGTTCGCGCACGGCGGCGGTGAACCGGGGATCGGCGCCGACGGTGGCGGCGCGGGCGACCGGCAGGCCCAGTTCGGCGGCCTTGGCCACGGCCTCGGTGTCGAGGTCGTACTTGACCTCCATGTGGTCGGAGACGAAGCCGATCGGGACCATCACGACGGCCGGCGCGCCGTCGGCGTGCTGGGCCTCCAGGTGGTCGCAGATGTCGGGCTCCAGCCACGGGATGTGCGGGGCGCCGCTGCGGCTCTGGAAGACCAGCTCCCAGGGCCGGTCGGCGACGCCGGTGCGCTCGGCGACGGCGGCGGCGACCAGACGGGCCACGTCCAGGTGCTGGGCGACGTAGGCGCCGCCGGGCCGGCCGCGGGCCGGGTCGTCCGGGGCGCCGGAGCTCTCAGCCATGGTGTCCGGGATGGAGTGGGTGGTGAACGCCAGCCGGGCGCCGCCCCGGACGTCCGCGGGCAGCCGGTCCAGGGCTGCGAGGGTCGCCTCGATCATCGGCTCGACGAAGCCGGGGTGGTTGTAGAAGTGCCGCAGCTTGTCCACCCGCAGCCCGGGCAGGCCCTCCTCGGCGAGCCGGGCCAGCGCGTCGGCGAGGTTCTCCCGGTACTGGCGGCAGCCCGAGTAGCCGGCGTAGGCGCTGGTGGCGAGGACGGCGATCCGGCGGTGTCCGTCGGCGGCGATCTCGCGCAGGGTGTCGGTGAGGTACGGCGCCCAGTTCCGGTTGCCCCAGTAGACCGGCAGGCCGAGGCCGTGCTCGGCGAAGTCCTTGCGCAGGGCGGCCAGCAGCTCGCGGTTCTGCTCGTTGATCGGGCTGACCCCGCCGAACATGAAGTAGTGCTTGCCCACCTCCTTCAGCCGCTCCTTGGGGATGCCGCGGCCGCGGGTGACGTTCTCCAGGAACGGGACGACGTCCTCGGGGGCTTCGGGCCCGCCGAAGGAGAGCAGCAGCAGGGCGTCGTACGGGGCGGCGCCGGAGGGTGAGGGTTTGCGCGCGTCGGACATGGCACCGATCCTGCCATTGAGGGGGCGGAGACCGTCGGCGGGGCCGCGCGGGTGTCCGGAAAATACTGTTTGCCAAGGTACGTAAGCTGTGTTGATCAGCCTCGTTCCTTACTTTCACGGAGCTCCCCCGTGCTCTCCAGCTACCGCCAGATCTTCGCCGCCCCCGGCACCCTGGCCTTCTCCTCCGCCGGGTTCATAGCCCGGCTGCCGATCTCCATGACCGGGATCGGCATCGTGACGATGCTCTCCGAGCAGCGAGGGTCGTTCGGGGTGGCGGGCGCCGTGTCGGCCGCGCTGGCGATCGCCGCCGGCGTCCTGGGGCCGATGGTCTCGTGGCTGATCGACCGGCACGGGCAGCGCCGGGTCGCCCTGCCCGCCGCCGCGGTCACCGTGGCCGCCGCGATCGGGCTGCTGCTCAGCGCGCACTTCGACGCACCGTCCTGGACGCTCTTCCTGTTCGCCGTCTGCATGGGCGTGATGCCCAGCGCCGGCGCCATGGTCCGCGCCCGCTGGGCCCACCTCTACCGCGACAAACCGGACCTGCTGCACACCGCCTACTCCTTCGAGGCGGTGGTCGACGAGTTCTGCTTCATGGTCGGCCCGATCGTCGCGGTCAGCCTGGCCACCAACGTCTTCCCCGAATCCGGCGTGCTCGCCGCCGTCGTCGCGTTCACCGTCGGCATCGCCCTGTTCACCGCCCAGCGCCGCACCGAACCCCCGGTCCACCCCGCGGCCGCGCACAGCGGCGGCAGCGCCATCCGCAACGGCGGCCTGGTCGTCCTGGTGCTCACCTTCATCGCCACCGGTGCGATCTTCGGCTCGGTCGAGATCGTCACCGTCGCCTTCGCCAAGGCGCAGGGCAACGAGGGGATCGCCGGCACCGTCCTCGCCGTCTGGGCACTCGGCTCCGGACTGGCCGGCATGGTCTACGGCGCGCTCAAGCCGAAGGGCTCGCTGGCGAACCGTTTCTTCGCCGGGGTGGTGCTGATGGCGGTCAGCATGATCCCGGTCCTGCTCGTCGCCTCGACCGTGCAGGGCACCGGCGGGCTGGTCGCCGTCGGCACCGCCCTGCTGATCGCCGGCCTCGCCATCTCCCCCACCCTGATCTCCGCGATGGCCCTGGTCGAACGGCTCGTCCCGCCCGCCCAGCTCACCGAGGGCATGGCCTGGACCACCACCGGGCTCGCCATCGGCGTCGCGTTCGGCTCCGCGGCCGGCGGCTGGGTGGTCGACGCCGCCGGTGCCGCGGCCGGCTACTGGGTGCCCCTGGTCGCCGGGGCGTTCGGCGTCCTCGCCGCCCTCGCCGGACTGCGCCGCCTGCGGGCCGGCGTCGCCGCTCCCGGGGCCGCCGAGCCCGCCGGACAGACCGTAGACCTCGAACGGTGAACTGACTACTCTCTCCCTACCCGTGGGCCTACCCGCGGGTAGGGAGACCGCAGGGCGGGCCGGCCGCCCCGGAGCGAGCCGACACCGTTCGGCCACCGAGCAGGAGGCACCGCATGCCCCAGGCCAGTACCGCCCCCCGCACCCGCTGGACCAACTGGGCCGGCAACCAGAGCGCCCACCCGGCCAAGGTGGTCACGCCCGGCACCGCGGAGGAACTGGCCAAGGAGATCCTGCGCGCCGCCGACCAGGGCCGCACCGTCAAGGCCGTCGGCTCCGGCCACTCCTTCACCTCGATCGCCTCGGCCGGCGACGGCGTCCTGGTCCGCCCGCACGCGCTGACCGCCGTCCGCGCCGTCGACCGCGAGGCCGGCACCGTCACCGTCGAGGCCGGCCTGCCGCTGGCCCGGCTCAACCGGCTGCTCGCCGCCGCCGGGCTCTCGCTCACCAACATGGGCGACATCGAGGTGCAGACCGTGGCCGGCGCCACCAGCACCGGCACCCACGGCACCGGCCGGGACTCCGGCTCCCTCGCCGCCCAGATCCGCGCGCTGGAGATCGTCCTCGCCGACGGCACCGTCCGGCGCTGCTCCCCCACCGAGAACCCGCGGCTCTTCCAGGGCGCCCGGCTCGGCCTCGGCGCACTCGGCGTGATCACCGCGCTCACCCTCGCCGTCGAACCGGCCTTCCTGCTCACCGCGCACGAGCAGCCGATGCGCTTCGACGAGGTGCTGGACCGGCTCGACGACCTCACCTCGGTCAACGAGCACTTCGAGTTCTACTGGTTCCCGCACACCGACCGCTGTTCCACCAAGCGCAACAACCGCAGCCAGGGGCCGGCCGCACCGCTGCCCCGGTTCAAGGGGTGGCTGGAGGACGACCTCCTCTCCAACACCGTCTGGGAGGGGGCCTGCCGGGTCGGCCGGCACTTCCCCGCCGCCGTGCCCACCATCGCCTCGCTGGCCAGCCGCGCCTGGTCGGACCGCAGCTACACCGACACCGCGTACAAGGTGTTCACCAGCCCGCGCAAGGTCCGGTTCATCGAGATGGAGTACGCGGTGCCGCGCGCCGAGGTCGCCGGGGTGCTGCGCGAACTGAAGACGATGATCGAACGGTCCGACTGGCGGATCAGCTTCCCGGTCGAGGTGCGGTTCGCCCCCGCCGACGACCTCTGGCTCTCCACCGCCAACGGCCGGGACAGCGCCTACATCGCCGTCCACCTCTACCGGGGCACGGCCGAACAGGGCTACTTCACCGAGGTGGAGAAGCTGATGACCGCCCACCGGGGCCGCCCGCACTGGGGCAAGCTGCACACCCGCGACGCCGGCTACCTCGCCGGGGTCTACCCGCACTTCGCCGACTTCACGGCGCTGCGGGACGAGCTCGACCCGCAGCGCCGCTTCGGCAACGACTACCTGCGACGGGTCCTCGGCGCCTAGCCCTGGGCCCCCAGCGGCTCAGCCCTCAGCCCCCAGCGCCGCTCAGCCCTCCGCTCCGGCGGCGGGGGCGGCGGCCGCCGGGGAGACCGCGGCCGGTGCGCCGCTCGGGGCGGGCGGCTGCGGGGTCGCCCCGCCGGACGGCCGGGCGGCCCCTCCGGTCGGGGCCGCTGTCCCGGTCGCCCCGCCGGACGGCCCGCCGGACGGCCCGGCCGGGGAGGACGGACCGCCGGTCGGCGACGGGCTCGGGCCCGCCGACGGGGAGGCCGTGCCGCTGCGCCCGGCACCCGGACCGTGCGACGGAGTGGCAGGAGCCGAGGCGCCGCCGTCCTTCCCGGCCGACGGCGACGAACCGCCGGAGGGCCCGCCGCCGGGCACGCCGGCCGGCCGCTCCGCCGGGGCCGACGGGTCCGCGGACCCCGGGCCCACCGTGCCGCCCAGCGAGGTGCCGCTCCCCGGCTCCCCCTGCACCGTGGCCGACACCGGCTGCCCGGTGGCCAGTTCGAAGGCGACGATCGGTGTCATCGCCAGGACGAAGACGAGTCCGGACACCGCCGCGTACGTCTTCCAGGTCCACCGCCGGCGCGCCCGGACCACCTGCGGCTCGCTCCATTCCGCGGAGGGCGCGGGTGCCGGGCCGGCGGGCATAGCGCCGGGCAGGCGGCCGGCCGGTCCGGCCGTCACGGGAACCTGCCGGAGTTCGTTCACGGCCGGACCCGGGCCGCTCCGCTCCACCGCATCGCGCAGTTGTTCACCGGTGCGTTTGAAGAGGTGTTGGAACACCGCACTGCCGGTGGTGGCCCCGACACTCACCACCGCGGCCCCCAGAATGGTGCCGTAGACGCCGAGTTCGGACGCGAGAACCGCCCCCGCCACCGCGGCGAGCGCACTGGCCGTCACCTGAGCCACACTCAGGTCAATTCGCCTGCGACCTTCCCCGCCACCCTCCTCGACCGGCCTCTCGGCGGCCCGCTGCTCCGGCATCGGCATCCCTCGGTCCGTACGACTGTTCTTCGAACAAGTCACTCCATCTTGCCCAAAGAAGGACACAAGGGACGAAAATGCGGTTCTGTGCGGGAGATATATGTGAAGATGATCACCGTTCACCGGTGGATCGTCCGCCATCGGGAGAGTGCGCTCTTGAGATTCCCGTGAATCGCGGGAGACTTGAGCGGCGAGCCGCCCCTTCGGATGCCACGAATGGAGTACTGTTCGTAAAGCCTGAGCCTTGGGTCGACTTGTCGACTGCCCATCAACCGGCATCTTGACGAAGAGCCACGGCGCAGGCACGCACGGCGACGCCCGTCCCGGATCGTCGCGTTCACTGCGCGTGCGAGGACGGCCGGGACACCCAGGCGCGACGTCAAAGAGCGACGTGGCAAAAAGGCAACCGTGCCACAGTGGCGTGCCCGGCCGTAAGCCCGACACGCCGGGGAACTCAGCAAGGTTGTGGCCAGTCGCGAGCGGGCAGGCCACACTCAGTACGGGAGCAGCGACGCAGGTGACGTCGGCAGGCACCACCCGGGAGGTAACCGTGCCCGAACTGCGGGTTGTGGCCGTCAGCAACGACGGCACACGGCTGGTGCTCAAGGCTGCCGACAGCACGGAGTACACCCTCCCCATCGACGAGCGGCTGCGCGCCGCCATCCGGGGCGACCGTCCCCGCCTCGGCCAGATCGAGATCGAGGTGGAGAGCCACCTCCGCCCGCGTGACATCCAGGCGCGGATACGAGCCGGTGCCTCCGCCGAGGAGGTCGCACAGGCCGCCGGCATCTCCGTCGACCGGGTCCGCCGCTTCGAGGGACCGGTGCTCGCCGAGCGCGCCTTCATGGCCGAGCGGGCCCGCAAGACCGCCATCCGCCGGCACGGCGAGTCCACCGGACCGCAGCTGGGCGAGGCCGTCGCCGAGCGGCTCGCGCTGCGCGGTGCCGAGAAGGACACCGAGCGCTGGGACTCCTGGCGGCGCGACGACGGCACCTGGGAGGTCATCCTCTCCTACCGGGCCGACGACGAGGGCCGCAGTGCGTCCTGGACGTACGACCCGCCGCGCCGCCTGGTCCAGCCGAACGACGACGAGGCCCGGGCGCTGATCGGCGAGAACGTCGAGCGCGAGGAGGAGTCGGTCTTCCCGTTCATCCCGCGGATCGCCCGGCTCCCCCAGGACCGGCCGCCGCGCCCGATGATCGACCGGCCGTCCGCCGACCGCATCATGTCCGCCCGCGAGGTGCGCGAGGCCCGCGAGGCGACCGCCGAGTCGCGCGACTCGCTGACCAGCCTGCTCGACGTCGTGCCCGCCTTCCGCGGCGACCTCGCCGTCGGCGCGCCGCCGTCGATCGAGCCGGTGGTGCCCGCCGAGGTCGCCGAGGAGGACGAGGAGGCGGCCGCCGCCGCACCCGCGGTCGGCGCGGGCTCGGCGTACGCCGACATCCTGATGCCGCGCGCCGTCGCCCCGCACCGCGAGCGGCTGGTCGGCACCACCGACCGGCAGGCCGAGGCGGACGGCGTCCGGCCCGGACGCCGGGCCACCGTGCCGAGCTGGGACGAGATCGTCTTCGGCAGCCGGCGCAAGAAGCAGGAGTAGCCGCAACACCGAGGAGGGGCGTCCCGTGCGGGGCGCCCCTCCTCGGTGTGCCGTCCCGGCTCAGCCCGGCTGGTCGGTGACCGCCACCGGGCGGCTCTCGTCGCTCGACCACTCGCTCCACGACCCCGGGTACAGCGTGGCCGGCACGCCCGCCACCGCCAGCGCGAGGATCTGGTGGGCCGCCGTCACCCCCGAGCCGCAGTACACGGCGGTCGGCTGCTCGCCCGCGCCCAGCGCACGGAACCGCTCGGCGAGTTCGGGCGCCGGGAGGAACCGCCCGTCCGGGCCGACGTTCCCGGTGGTCGGCGCGGAGACCGCACCCGGGATGTGCCCGGCACGCGGGTCGATCGGCTCGGTCTCGCCCCGGTAGCGCTCCCCCGCCCGGGCGTCCAGCAGCAGGCCGGACCGGGCCCAGGCCGCGGCGCCGTCACCGTCCACCGTCGGCAGCTGCCCCGGCACCGGCTTGAAGTCGCCCTCCTCGGGCACCGGCACCTCGGCCGTCACCGGCAGCCCGGCCGCCTGCCAGGCCGCGAACCCGCCGTCCAGCACCCGCACGTCCCGGTGGCCGGCCCAGCGCAGCAGCCACCAGGCCCGGGCCGCGGCCAGCGAGGTGGCACCGTCGTACACCACCACCGGGCGGTCGGCGCTGACCCCGAAGCGGCGCAGCGCGGCCCCGAAGTCCTCCACGTCCGGCAGCGGGTGGCGGCCGCCCTGCCCGGGCGGGCCGGCCGGGGCCGCGAGGTCGGCGTCCAGCGCGACGAAGTGGGCGCCGGGCAGGTGGCCGGCCGTGTAGTCCTCGATCCCGGGCGGGCCGCCGAGCTGCCAGCGCACATCGAGCAGGACCGGCGGACGGGCGGAGCCGAGCGCCTCCTGGAGGCCGGCCACCGAGACCAGCGGGAAATCGTCGTGAGAGGTCGTCATGGCGGTCATTCTCGCGCAGTGCCGCCGCCCCGGCGCTCTTTGTGCGGTCTTTGCCGGACTTTCCGCGCGGCCCGGGGGTTGGGCGCGCGCCAGGGTGGAACCATCACCCTCACGTGCGCAGCTCCGTGCGCCGAACGCCGCTGAGGAGGCCCGCATGCCCGCGGTGCAACTCCGGCTCGCCCAGGGCACTCCGTGCTGGGTCAGCCTGATGACCGACGACCTGGACGGCGCCCGCGCGTTCTACGGCCGGCTGCTCGGCTGGACGTACACGCCGGGCCCCACCCAGCTCGGCGCCTACGTGCGGGCCGAGGTCGGCGGTGCCCCGGTGGCCGGCCTCGGCGTCTCCACGGTGACGGGCTTCCCCGTCCAGTGGACCACCTACTTCGCGGTGGACAGCGCCGACCGGACGGCCCAGCTGGTGCGCGAGTGCGGCGGCACGGTGGCGGTCGGGCCGTTGCAGGCCGAGCGGGCCGGGCGGCTGGCCATCGCGGCCGACGTGTCCGGCGCGGTCTTCGGCCTCTGGCAGGGCGAGGAGCACCCGGGGCGGGAGGCCGGCCCCGAGCCGGGCGGGCCGGTCTGGGCCGAGCTGATCACCCCGGACGAGGAGGGTGCGGCGGTCTTCTACGGCGCGGTGCTGGGGCGGCCGGTGGCGCCGGCCGGCGGCGGGTCCGCGCTGCTGGTGGACGGCCGACCGGTGGCGGGCATCCGGCCCGGGGCCGAGCTGCGCGGCCACCCGCCGCGCTGGCGCGTCCACTTCGCGGTCGGGGACGTCGGCCTGACGGTCCGTCGGGCGGTCGAGCTGGGCGGCCGGGTCCTGCTGGAGCCGCAGGACACCGGGCGGGGCCGGGTGGCGCGGCTGGCCGACCCGCAGGGCGGGCACTTCTCGGTGCTGCAGCCGCGCTGACCGGCCCGCCCGCCGGTCAGGCCTGCTGTTCCTCGAAGGGCAGCACGTCCGGGGAGAGCACCGAGGCACGGGAGGTCGCGGCGGTGAGCCGGCGGCGGTGGTGGCTGCGGCAGAGCACCTCGTAGCCGACCTCGTCCTCGCGCACCGAGATGTCGCCGATCACGACCTGGGCGCCCTCGACCACCATCACGCCGCCCACCGTGCGGGCGTTGTGGGTGGCGCGCGCACCGCACCAGCAGAGCGCCTCGACCTGCAGCACCTCGACCCGGTCGGCCAGTTCGATCAGCCGCTGCGAGCCGGGGAAGAGCCTGGTCCGGAAGTCGGTGGTGATGCCGAAGGTGAAGACGTCGATGCCGAGCTCGTCGACCACCCGGGCCAGCTGGTCGACCTGCTCGGCGGCGAAGAACTGGGCCTCGTCGCAGATGAGGTAGTCCACCCGGCCGCCGGCCGAGAGCCGGTGCACGACGTGCGCGTGGAAGTCGAAGTCGTCGGTCACCTCGACGGCCTCGGCGCGCAGGCCGAGGCGGCTGGAGATGGTGGCCGCGCCGGCCCGGTCGTTGCGGGTGAGGATGATCCCCTGCCGGCCGCGGGCGGCGTGGTTGTGGTCCATCTGGAGCGCGAGCGTCGACTTCCCGCAGTCCATCGTGCCCGAGAAGAACACCAGTTCAGCCATGGGTGGAGCAGAGGCCTTTCGAAGAGGGGGAGTTCACGCGGAGCGGGGGTTCACGCGCGGACTTCGAGCAGGGGCACGAACTGCTCGACCGGGGTCATCGAGCCGTGCAGGCCGATCATCGCGGACTCGCCGGGCTCGTTGCGGGAGGCGATCACGGCGATGTCGTCGCGGGCGGCGGCGACGACGTCGCCGATCCGGTGGTAGACCCGCTCGTCCACCGAGGGGCCGAACCAGCCGGCGGCGATCGCCTCGTCCCGGGTCGCCACCCACATCCGGTCGCCGAGCACCTCGCTCCAGACCGTGTGCACGTCGGCAGCCGCCCCCGGCACCGCGTACACGTGCCGGGCCCGGCCCTCGCCGCCGAGCAGGGCCACGCCGGCGCCGAGCTCCCAGTCCTCGTCGAAGTCGATCCGGTCCTCGGGAGCGATGTCGATCATGCCGTGGTCGGCCGTGACGTACATCGCCGAGCGCGGCGGCAGCTGCTCGGCCAGCCGCCGGGCCAGGCGGTCCACCGCGTCCAGGGTCATCCGCCACTCGTCGGAGTCCACCCCGAACCGGTGACCGGCGCCGTCCAGCTCGCTCACGTAGGTGTAGACCAGGGCGCGGTCGTGCTCGGCCAGCCAGGCGGCGGCCCGGTCCATCCGCTCCTCACCGGTGGTGCGGCCGAGGAAGGAGCCCCCGGACAGCGCCACCCGGGTCAGCGGGGTCTGGGCGAACAGCGGCGAGGAGACCTGGGCGGTCGCCACCCCGGCGGCGTGGGTCTGCTCGAACACCGTCGGGTACGGCTGCCAGAGCGCCGGATCGGTGTGCGGCTGCCAGCGCAGCTGGTTCATCAGGTAGCCGGCGCCCGGCACCGCCACCGTGTAGCCCGCCAGGCCGTGCAGGCCCGGCGCCGTCCCGGTGCCCACCGAGGCCAGCGAGGTCGCGGTGGTGGACGGGAACCCCGCGGTCAGCGGGCGGCCGGTGCCGCCGAGCGAGCTGCCGGCCAGCGAGGACAGGAACGGCGCGTACTCGGGGTGGCGCAGCAGCAGCTCCCAGCCGAGGCCGTCGACCAGGAACACCACCACCCGGTCGGCGGGCGCGATCGGCAGCGTCGCGGTGAACCCGGGCACGCCGAGGCCGGCCGCCACCGAGGGCAGCAGGTCGCAGAGCGAACCACCGCCGTACGGGGGCGCCGGGGCGGTGGCGGGGTCGAGGATCTCGAAGGCGTCGGGGCCGTCGGGTGCGAAGGACATGACGTGAGGGGCTGGCTTCCTGGCTTCGGTGGCGTCGTCGTGCGTCGTACGTCAGGGGTCGCACGTCGCCGTGCGGCGCCGGCTCAGACCCGCGGGCCGTTGCTGATCGTCGCGTCGGAGAGGGCGCGGGCGAACACCAGCGCCTGGGCGACCGTCTCCGGGCCGTCGCCGGCCTCACTGACCCGCAGCGACAGGTCGTCAGCGGTGGCCGAACCGGTATAGCCGTGGTCCGCCTCGCAGTTCGGGTCCGAGCAGCCGGCCGGCTCCAGGTCCAGGCGCTGCACCGCGCCCCAGCCGATGGTCAGCACCACCTCGCGCGGCAGCGTGCCCGGGGTATAGGTCTCCGGATTGGCGACCATCCGGCTCACCACGACCGAGCCGATCCGGTCCAGCCGGACGCTCTCGGTGGACGTGGTCGCGTACGGCACCGCCGGGCCGGCGCCGTCGCCGGACTGCTCGTCGGTGTGGCTCACCACGAACCGGGTCGGGGTCAGCACCAGCACGGTCACGTGCCGGCGGACCTCGTTGGCGTCGAAGGTGGTCTCCTGGTGCACCAGGTAGGAGCTGATCGGCTCGGGACCCACCGCGGACTCGACCGCCTCGGACACCAGGGCCGGGTAGTAGCCGCTGCGCTCGATCGCCGAGCGCAGGTCCTGAGTGGTGGTGGTACCGGTCTTCGCCATAACTCCATCCTGGCATGGTCCGCCGACGAAGCGGGCGGCACGGCGCCGAGCTTCCGGACAACAGCGCCCCGGGGCAGGGCGCAACCTAGGAAGATTACAGCGTGCTCATGGCGCGCGGACCCAGATCGCTGCGGACGGGCAGGGGCGCGATCCGCACCCGCGCCCCCAGGATCGCCAGTCCGTGCGGGGCCACGACCACGGGTTCGAGGTCCACCGAGGCCACCTCCGGGAAGTCGTCGACCAGGCGGGACACCCGCAGCAGCAGCTCCTCCAGCGCCCCGGTGTCCACCGCCTCGGCACCGCGCCAGCCGAACAGCAGCGGCGACGCCCGCACCTCGCGGATCAGCCCGGCGACGTCCTGGTCGGTGGCCGGGACGAGCCGGTGGGCGACGTCGCCGAGCAGCTCGGCGGGCGCGCCGGCCAGGCCGAAGGAGAGGATCGCGCCGACCGCCGGGTCGACCGTGGCGCCGATCACGGTGTCCACACCGCGCGGGGCCAGCCGCTGCACCACCAGCCCGGCCTGGGCCGCCCCGCCGAGCAGCGCGTCCAGCTCGCGGTGGGCGCGGCGCAGCCCCGGCTCGCCGGTCAGGTCCAGCCGGACGCTGCCGAGATCGGGGCGGTGGCGCAGGTGCGGGGCGGTGGCCTTGAGCGCCACGGGGTAGCCGAGCGTCGCGGCGGCCCGGACGGCGGTCTTCTCGTCCGGGGCCGGCAGGGTCGGCGAGACGTCGATGCCGTAGTGCGCGAGCAGTGCCGCCGCGTCCCCGTCCGGCAGCGTGATCCGCGCGCCGCCCGGCTGGGTGCGGGCGAAGAAGCTCCGGCGCGTAGCGCCACGATCAAGGGTGGTGGGGGGCGACGGGCGGGCCGCGGTGCGCGTGGAGAGCGCGGCCTCGACCAGGGCGCGGGCGGCACCCTCGTCGATCCGGTCCAGCTCGGGGACGCGGGCGGTCTCCTCCGCCTCCGCCATCAGGCGACGCCACTGCGCGTAGTGGACGGCGTGCGCGAGGGCGTGCACCGCCCGCTCGGGCGCCGGGTAGGCGGGGATGCCGCCCGGGCGCAGCCGGCTCGGCAGGTCGGTCAGCGCCAGGTGGGCGAGCAGCAGCGGCTTGCCCAGCTTCCTCGCCCGCGCACCCGCTTCGAGCAGGGCGGCGGCGATCTCCGGATCGTCCGAGCCCATCTCCGGATCGTCCGGGCCGGCCAGCCGGCCGCCCATGAACGCGTGCGCCGAGGTGCCGATCGGCGGGATCGCGACGGCGATCACCGCGTCCACCGCCGGGTCGTCCAGCGCCACGTCCAGCGCGATCCGGAAGTTCTCGCCGGTGGCGGCCGTGGTCAGGTCCACCGGGGTGCGGGGGCGCAGCCCGGCGCTGAGGCAGGCGTCGTGGGTCAGCAGGCCCAGCGAGTCGGAGTTGCCGACCACGGCCACCCGGTCCCCGGCCGGCAGCGGCTGCAGGGCGAGCAGCTCGCCGGTGTCGTACAGCTCGGTGATCGTCTCCACCCTGGTCACACCGGCCTGCTGGAACAGCGCGTCGACGGTCGCGTCCCGCAGCCCGGTGGCGGTCGGCGGGACGGCGTGGCCCGGCGGCAGACTGCCGGTGTGACGGGCGCCCTTCACCACCACGATCGGCTTGGCCACGGCCAGCCGGCGGGCGATCCGGGTGAACTTCCGGGGGTTGCCGAAGGACTCCAGGTAGAGCAGCACCACCTCGGTGGCCGGGTCCTCCGCCCAGTACTGGAGGAAGTCGTTGCCGGAGACGTCCGAGCGGTTGCCGACCGAGGCGAAGGAGGAGACGCCCAGGCCCCGGCGGTGCGCGGCCTCCAGCAGCGCGACGCCGATCGCGCCGGACTGGCAGAAGATGCCGAAGCCGCCGCGGCGCGGCAGGGCCGGCGCGAGCGAGGCGTTCAGCGGCCGGCCGGCGTCGGTGTTGATCAGGCCGAAGGCGTTCGGGCCGATCACCCGCATGCCGGCCGCCCGGGCCTGCCGGACCAGGGCGCGCTGCCGGTCCCGGCCCTCCGCACCGGTCTCCGCGTACCCGGCGGTGACCACCACCAGCCCCTGCACGCCGTGCGCGCCGCACTCGGCGACGGCGGCGGGCACGGCGGCGGCCGGGACGGCGATCACCGCGAGGTCCACCGGGCCGGGGATCTCCAGCACCGACCGGTGGACCGGGACGCCGTCCAGCTCCGTCCCGGGCGGGGCGTTGCGGTTCACCGCGTAGACCTGCCGGTCGCCCCGGCCGGTGCGCCCCTCCTGCTCCTGGTCGGGCTGCCCGTCCGCCCGTCCGCCCGCGAGTCCGCCCGCCTGCCCGCCCGCCTGCCCGCCCGCCTCGAAGCCGGCCAGCAGGTCGCGCAGGAGCGCCCGGCCGACCGTCTGCGGATTGCGCGAGACCCCCAGCACCGCCACCGACCGCGGGGTCAGCAGCCGCTGCACCGACCTCGCCTCGGCGCGGTGCTCGCGCGCCCGCATCACCGCGAGCGACGCCGCGGTCGGCTCCAGGTCGAACTCCAGGTGGACCACACCGTCGGCGAAGCTACGGCGCTGGGTGTAGCCGGCATCGGTGAAGACCTTCACCATCTTGCGGTTCTCCGGCAGCACCTCCGCCTGGAACCGGCGGATCCCGCGCTCCTGCGCCACCGCCGCGATGTGCTCCAGCAGCGCCGAGGCCACCCCCCGCCCCTGGTGCGCGTCCTGCACCAGGAACGCCACCTCGGCATCGGTGCCGGTCTCCGACGGACGGCCGTCGGCGTCGATCCGGTCGTAGCGGACGGTCGCGATGAAGCGGTCGCGGATCACCACGGCCAGGCCGACCCGGTTCACGAAGTCGTGGTGGGTGAAACGGCGGACGTCCCTGTCCGACAGCCGCGGGTAGGGCGCGAAGAAGCGGAAGTACTTGGACTGGTCCGACACCTGCTCGTAGAACTCCACCAGCCGGTCGGCGTCGGCGGGCGTGATCGGCCGGATCAGGGCCGTACCGCCGTCACGCAGCAGGACGTCGGCCTCCCAGTGCTGCGGGTAGTCCGGACCGGCGTGCTCGGGGTGCTGCGCGCTCTGCTTCGGGCCCAGCCCGGGGTGCGGTGCCACGGAGTCGTCCACATTCGTCAGGTTATCCGGCGGGGGGCCGAATGGCGCCGGGCCTGCGCCGGCGGCAGGGTGGACAGGGCCCGCCAGGGCCCCTGGCCGGGGCTTATGCCCCTGCTTATGCCCCCGAAAGAAACAATCACAAGTACCCAACGCGGCGGCCCGGAGGGGTCACCTGCGTGCAACACTGGTCTAGACAACATGGCCGGCTCCCCCGGGCGCGGCCATGACCAGCTTCACCGGAAAGGCACGTCTCATGGCTGAGCGCCGCGTCACCATCGGTTGGGCCGAGGGCCTGCACGCCCGTCCCGCCTCGGTCTTCGTCAAGGCCGTCACGGCCGCCGGCGTGCCGATCACCATCGCCAAGCCCGGCGGCAACCCGGTCAACGCCGCCTCGATGCTCGGCCTGCTCGGCCTCGGCGCCCAGGGCGGCGAAGAGGTCATCCTCGCCTCCGACGCCGAGGGCGCCGACGCGGCCCTCGACCGCCTCGCCAAGCTGGTCCAGGAAGGCCTCGACGAACTCCCCGCCGCCGCCTGAACCCGGCAGCCCGAACACGGAGCGCCCGGCAGTCCTAGCACTGCCGGGCGCTTTTGTTCGCACATTCGATCGCATCCATACCATCGGGCGAACCGGTGAGCGATCGGCCCATGTCGGCAGCCGGTCGCACACATGCTCGGCGCATGACGTTCTTCGACCTCGAACGACCCGACCACGCCTACCTGTTCGCCTTCCTCCAGGCGGACGGGCACCTCACCCAGGGGCCCGGGAACAAGGGCCGGCTCACCGTGGAGCTCTCCGCGCGCGACGCCCCGATCCTCGACGAGTTCCAGCGGCTCTGCCCGTACAACAGCAGGATCAGGCACCGGACCCGCAGCACGAACTTCAAGGCCGACCACACTTCGGCGATGTGGACGGTCTGCGCCCGTGAATTCCGCGAAGAGCTTCAGGCGCTGGGCCTACCTGCGGGACGGAAGTCCGAGATCGTCGCGCCGCCACGCGTCCCGTTCTCCGAGCGTGACTACCTGAGGGGCCTGATCGACGCCGACGGCTCGGTCGGCCGCACCTCGAAGGGCCTTCCGTTCGTCGGCCTCACCACCAAGAGCGACGCCATCGCAGCGTTCTTCACCAGCTACGTCGAGCACCTCACCGGCTCCGGGCGCCGCATCTTCAGGCGGAACAACCGCGACGGGATCTACAACGTCGTGTTCACGCGCGAAGAGGCTGCTGCCGTTCTGAAGGACCTCTACCACCCGGGCTGCCTGGCACTGCCCCGGAAACAAGCCGCTGCACTGCAGGCAGCCACCTGGGTCCGGCCGGCGGGCATGAAGAAGGTGACCAGGAGAAGCTGGAGCAAGGCCGAGGACGACATCCTCATGGCAGCGCCCAGCACCAGGGCTGCCGCCAGACAGCTCGGGCGCACCGAGCAGAGCTGCAATCTCCGCCGATGGCGCCTCAACCGGTCCCGATCACGAACGATCGCTTCATAGATGAGGCCCCCGGAATTCCCGGGGGCCTCATCCACGTCAGCCCTTGACGCAGACGACCTGCTTCAGGTGCGCCACGACCTCGACCAGGTCTTTCTGCTGCTCGATGACCTTCTCGATCGACTTGTAGGCGCCCGGGATCTCGTCCACGACTCCGGAGTCCTTGCGGCACTCCACGCCCTTGGTCTGCTCGACCAGATCACGGGTGGTGAACCGCTTCTTCGCAGCGCTGCGGCTCATCTTGCGGCCGGCGCCGTGCGAGGCCGAGTTGAACGCCGCCTCGTTGCCGAGGCCGCGGACGATGTACGAACCCGTCCCCATCGAGCCCGGGATGATCCCGAAGTCGCCGGAGCCGGCCCTGATCGCGCCCTTGCGGGTCACCAGCAGGTCGATGCCGTCGTACTGCTCCTCCGCCACGTAGTTGTGGTGGCAGCTGATGACCTCGTCGAAGGTCACCTTCGCCTTGGCGAACTCGCGGCGGACGACGTCCTGGAACAGCGCCATCATCACCGCACGGTTGTTCTTGGCGTACTCCTGCGCCCAGAAGAGGTCCTGACGGTAAGCAGCCATCTGCGGAGTGTCCGAAATGAACACTGCGAGATCGCGATCGATCAGGCCCTGGTTGTGCGGAAGAGACCGCGCCACCCCCATGTGGTGCTCGGCCAGCTCCTTGCCGATGTTGCGCGATCCAGAATGCAACATCAACCAGACAGAACCGGTCTCGTCAATGCACAGTTCCGAAAAGTGGTTGCCACTTCCGAGCGTTCCCATCTGCTGCATGGCCCGTTCGCGACGCCACTTGACCTCGTGGGCGACCCCGTCGAAGCGGTGCCAGAAGTCGTCCCAGCCGGCCGTCGCGAAGCCGTGGAGCTTGCGCGGGTCGACGGGGTCGGTGTGCACGCCGCGGCCGACCGGGATGGCCTGCTCGATCTTGGAGCGCAGCCGGGAGAGGTCGTCCGGCAGGTCCTTCGCGGTCAGCGACGTCTTCACCGCGCTCATGCCGCAGCCGATGTCGACGCCGACCGCCGCCGGGCAGACGGCGCCCTTCATCGCGATCACGGAGCCGACCGTCGCGCCCTTGCCCAGGTGGACGTCGGGCATCACGGCGAGGCCGTGCAGCCAGGGCAGCGAGCTGATGTTGCGCAGCTGCTGCATCGCCTGGCCCTCGACGGTGGCCGGGTCGGTCCACATCCGGATCGGGACCCGGATGCCGGGTACCTCGGTGTACGACATGGTGGTACGACCTCCAAAGGTCGGTTGGTTCAAGCCTAGGTGGGTGCCGCGCGAAGGAATCCCGGTGCGGCTCGGGGAAGATCAGGGGTGCGCGGTGTTCAGGCCGCGAAGGGGCGTCGGGAGGACGGCCTCGGGGAGCGCGAATTGGTCGGCTCGACCCGCATGGTGACCGCCTCCTCTCCGTGTGTGTACCGGCTGCCGGGGGATATCTACCCACAGGGCGATCACGCGTCGCAAGGGATTTAACGCGGCAGGGCCCGGTGGAGCGGAGTGCTCCACCGGGCCCTGCCGGTACGGGGGTTCGGGCGTCAGGCGCCGACCACGGTGACCTCGCCGATGCCGAGCGCGCGGACGTCGTCGGCGATCGCGGCGGCGTCGCCGACCAGGACGGTGACCAGCCGCTCGGGCGGGAAGGCGGCGGCCACGGCCTCGGTGGCGGCGGCCGTCGGGAGTTCGGCGAGCTTCCGGTAGACCTCGGCCTGGTAGTCGTCGGGCAGGTGCTGCTCCACCTGGTCGGCCAGGGTCCCGGCGACCGAGCCCGCCGTCTCGTACTTCAGCGGGGCGACCCCGACCAGGAACTGCACGGCCTCGTCGCGCTCGGCGTCGGTGAGGCCCTCGGCGGCGAGGGTGCGCAGGATGGTCCAGGTGTCGGCGAGCGCCGGGGCGGTGGAGGCGGTGTCCACCGAGCCGCTGATCGCGAGCAGCGCGCGGCCGCTGCCGTCGGCGGCGGAGCGCAGCGGCTGGGCGAAGGCTCGGACGCCGTAGGTGTAGCCCTTCTCCTCGCGCAGGACGCGGTCGAGGCGGGAGGTGAGGGTGCCGCCGAGGCAGTAGGTGCCGAGGATCTGGGCGGCCCAGGCGGCGTCGTGCCGGTCCGGTCCGATGCGGCCGATGAGGACCTGGGTCTGGACGGAGCCGGGGCGGTCGACGATGACGACGCGGCCGGTGTCGTCGGCGGTGACCGGGGCGTGGGTGCTGGGGGTGGCGGGGTCGGCCGTCCAGGCGCCGATGGTGGCTTCGAGCAGGGCGGGCAGGTCGGTGCCGGTGAGGTCGCCGACCACGACGACGGTGGTGGTGGCGGGCCGGATGTGGGCGTCGTAGAAGGCCTTGACGGCGGCCCGGTCGATGGACTTGACCGTGTCGGCGGTGCCGCCGCGGGCGCGGGAGAGGCGGTCGGCGCCGTCGAAGAGTTCGGCGTAGAGGGCCTTGGCGGCGCGGCGGGCGGGGTTGGCCTGCTCGTGGACGATCTCGTCGAGGCGGTTGGCGACGAGGCGCTCGATCTCGTCCTCGGGGAGGGCGGGGGCGCGCAGGGCGTCGGCGAGCAGGGTGAGGCCGCGCTGGAGCCGGCTGGCGGGGACCTCCAGGGAGACCCGGATGCAGGGGTGGTCGGCGTGGGCGTCGAGGGTGGCGCCGGCGCGCTCGAGTTCGGCGGCGAACTCCTCGGCGGTGAGGGTGTCGGTGCCTTCGTTGAGGGCGCGGGCGAGGATGCCGGCGATGCCGTCGAGGCCGTCGGGTTCGGCGGCGAGCGGGGCGTCGAGGAGGACGTCGACGGCGATCAGCTGCTGGCCGGGGCGGTGGCAGTGCAGGACGGTGATGCCGTTGCCGAGGGCGCCCCGCTCGGGGGCGGGGAAGGCCCACGGGCTGGGGGTGCCGGGCTGGGGCTGGGGGTGGAAGGTCATGGCGGGGACGTGGTCGGTGCTCATGCGGCAGCGCCCTCCTCGGCGGTCTCGGCGTCGGTGTCGTCGGCGGTGGTGGGCTCGTAGACCAGGACGGCGCGGTTCTGCGGGTGCAGGCGGGCCTGGGCGACGGCCTGGACCTCTTCGGCGGTGACGTCGAGGACCTTGGGGAGGGCGTCGGCGAGCAGCTTGGGGTCGCCGAACAGGACGGCGTAGCGGCAGAGTTCGTCGGCGCGGCCGGCGACGGTGGTGAGCCGGTCGAGCCATTCGCGTTCGATCTGGGCCTGGGCGCGCTCGAGTTCGGCGGTGGTGGGGCCTTCGGCGGCGAAGCGGGCGAGTTCCTCGTCGACGGCGGTCTCGATCTGCTCGATGGTGGCGTCGCCGGAGGTCTTGACGTCGAGCCAGCCGAGGCTGGGGGCGCCGGCGAGGCGGAGCAGGCCGAAGCCGGCGGCGACGGCGGTGCGGTCGCGGCGGACGAGGCGGTTGTAGAGGCGGCTGGACTCGCCGCTGCCGAGGATGGTGAGGGCGAGGTCGGCGGCGTCGGCCTCGCGGGTGCCGTCGTGCGGGAGGCGGTAGGCGGCCATCAGGGCGCGGGAGGGGACGTCCTCGTGGACGTGCTCGCGGAGTTCGCGGCCGATGGTGTCGGGGAGGGTGCCGTCGCGCGGGGGCTGCTTGCCGTCGTGGGCGGGGATGGTGCCGAAGTACTTCTCGACCCAGGCGATGGTCTGCTCGGGGTCGATGTCGCCGACGACGGAGAGGACGGCGTTGTTGGGCGCGTAGTAGGTGCGGAAGAACGTGCGGGCGTCTTCGAGGGTGGCGGCGTCCAGGTCGGCCATGGAGCCGATGGGGGTGTGGTGGTAGGGGTGGCCGTCGGGGAAGGAGAGCGCGGTGAGCTTCTCGAAGGCGGTGCCGTAGGGGACGTTGTCGTAGCGCTGGCGGCGCTCGTTCTTGACGACGTCGCGCTGGTTCTCCATGGAGGTCTCGTCGAGGGCGGCGAGCAGGGAGCCCATCCGGTCGGCCTCCAGCCAGAGGGCGAGTTCGAGCTGGTGGGCGGGCATGGTCTCGAAGTAGTTGGTGCGCTCGAAGCTGGTGGTGCCGTTGAGCGAGCCGCCGGCGCCCTGGACGAGCTCGAAGTGACCGTTGTTCGAGACGTTGGCGGAGCCCTGGAACATCAGGTGCTCGAACAGGTGGGCCAGCCCGGTGCGGCCCTTCACCTCGTGCCGGGAGCCCACGTCGTACCAGAGGCAGACGGCGGCGACGGGCGTGAGGTGGTCCTCGGAGAGGACGACCCGCAGGCCGTTGGCCAGGCGGTGCTCGGTGATGGCGATGCCTCGGTGGGAGGCGGGGGCCGGGTTGGCCATGCGCTCGGGTCCTTCCCGTCGTCGATGTCGGGGTTCGTGTGCCGTCCCCCATTGTGGTGCAACGCGCGGAGGGCGCGGATGTGTCCGCGCGGACGGGGCGTTCGCCAGGGGCGGAAGAGGGGCGCTGGCCGGGTCTGTCGGTGCGAGGGTCCACAATGGGGGCGCTGAGCCGTGAGCTGAGCCTTGATTTCGAAGCAGCCCGAAGCAGCCCGAAGCAGACAAGACGCAGCAGACAAGACGCAAGGGAGCCCCGCCGCGATGGCCCGCCGCAGTTCGCAGACCCCGCCGCCCGGAGATTTCGAGGAGCGGATCCTCGACGTCGACGTCGTGGACGAGATGCAGGGCTCCTTCCTGGAGTACGCCTACTCCGTGATCTACTCGCGTGCGCTGCCCGACGCGCGGGACGGTCTGAAGCCGGTGCACCGCCGGATCCTGTACCAGGCCAACGAGATGGGCCTACGGCCGGAGCGCGGGCACGTGAAGTGCGCGCGGCTGGTCGGCGAGGTGATGGGCCGGCTGCACCCGCACGGTGACGCGTCGATCTACGACTCGGTCGTGCGCATGGCGCAGCCGTTCTCGATGCGGCTGCCGCTGATCGACGGGCACGGGAACTTCGGTTCGCTGGGCAACGACGACCCGCCGGCCGCGATGCGGTACACGGAGTCGCGGCTGACGGCGGCGTCGATGGCGATGGTGGAGTCGATCCACGAGGACACCGTGGACTTCGGCCCGAACTACGACGGCAGTGAGCAGGAGCCGTTGGCGCTGCCGGCGGCGTTTCC
>NZ_JBEYVJ010000106.1:0-22912 GCF_040643935.1 Kitasatospora sp. NPDC047058
CGGGGGTGCGGTGCGCCGTGGCGTCACCGCCCCCCGCGGGGGTGGGCCCGCTCCCTCGGGGGGGGCCCCACCCCCGGCTCTGTTCGAGGGGGCGGCTCGGGCCTGTTCGAGGGGGCGGCTCGGGTCCGGGGGCTTGCTGTGGGAGGCCGGATTCAGCCCAGCAGGCGGACGGGCGCACCGGCCAGGAACGCGGCGATATCCTCCACCGCCTGTCCGTAGTACGTCCGGTAGTTGTCGTACGAGACGTAGCCGAGGTGCGGGGTCGCCCTGCAGGTCGACAGGAATATGCAGACCGGTCTACTGTTTTCCGCATGGGAGTCAAGGGTGAGGAGACCCGCGCCCGGCTGATCGCCGGGACGCGCAGTCTGATCGAGGCACAGGGCTACTTCGGCACCGGCCTGAACCAGATCGTGGCCGAGAGCGGCGCCCCGCGCGGCTCCCTCTACTTCCACTTCCCCGACGGCAAGGACCAGTTGGTCGCCGCCGCCCTCCGCCAGGCCGGGCAGGAGGTCGAGGAGCTCCTCAAGGCGCAGGCCCGCAAGGCCCCCGACGCCGCCGCGGTCGTCGGGCAGCTCACCGACGTCTTCCTCGCCCGCCTGGAGGAGTCCGGTTACACCAAGGGCTGCCCCATCGCCGCCGTCGGCCTCGAAGTGGCCGGCTCCAACGAGGCGCTGCGCGCCGTCTGCGCCGAGGTGTACGCGAGCTGGCAGGCCGTCCTCGCCGACCGCCTGGCCGCCGAGGGCTTCGGCCCCGCGGAAGCGGAGACCGCATCCGCGCAGGCGCTCGCCCTCCTGGAGGGCGCACTGCTCCTCGCCCGCGTCCGCCGCGCCCCGCACCCGCTCGAAGACGCCCGCCACGCCGTCCGCCACCTCCTCGTCACGCGACCCGACGCGGCGCGGAGCCGTCCGGCGCAGCACTGACGGGAACAGCACACCGACGGGCACGGCACGCCGACGGGCAGGACGCGGACAGGGCGGGGCGCCGACAGCCGCCGTCCGGCCACCGCCACGCCGCCCGCCGAGGCGGCCCACTTCCGGAAGCCCCGCCATCCGGGCCCGATCGCCGTCCCGTCCGTCCCAGCCACCCCCGGGCCCGGGATTTGAGACACCGGGACTTCCCTGCTCAGGGGCATGAGACGGGCATGGGACGGCTCACACTGCGCAGGCGGCCTGACGACCCGTCCGGAGCGCGGCAGACTCCTCCACCATGAACATCACCCGCAAGCTCGCAACGGCCGCCCTCACCCTCGGCATGGCGGCGTCCGCCGTCATCGGCACCACCACCGCCGCCAGCGCCAACCCCAACGCCTCGTACATCGGCCGCGGCTACTCGGAGTACGGAACGGGCGTGTGGTGCGTCCAGCACATCCTCAACCACAACGGGGAGTACTACGCCGGCATCTCCGAGGACAGCTACTGGGGCCCGAAGACCGAGGCCGCCCTCAAGGAGTTCCAGCGCCACGTCAAGTCGCACTGGCCCTCGATGGAGGTCGACGGAATCGTGGGCCCCGACACCGGCTGGTGGCTGCTCTACATGAACAACGACGGCTACGGCTACCACAGTGACGGCTCCACGGGAGGCTGCTGGGCCCACGTCCCGAGCACCTTCTAGCAGTCGGCGCCCGGGGCCCGGGACGGTCCGCCCGTCCCGGCCCCGGTCGATCCCGCTCCCGCTCGGGCTCGGGCTCGGGCTCGGGCCGTCCGCCGGGCGGGGGACCGGTCAGGCGCCGCCGGAGCCGCTGCCCGGGCCGGCCGACGTCCACCAGGCGATCACGCGGGCGGCCATCGCGTCGGGCCGCAGGCCGAGCGGATCGATCCCGAAGTGGTCCACCAGTTCGTGCCGCAGGAACGCCTCGATCTCCGCCGGGCCGGTACCGGAGTGGAGCCGGGCGAGCAGAGGGGCGAGCATGCAGTCGTACTCGTCCGGCGCGTCGTCGGCGACGCCGATCGGATCCCACTCGTTGAGCAGTCGCCGCAGGTCGTTCTCGGTGGAGGTGGTCCAGGATTGCACGGCCCCAGCCTGCCACCCGGGACCGGCCGCCCGCGCACCGGGTCCCGGCGTACGGCGTGGCAAGGTGCGGCGCGGGTGCGGCGACGTGCGGTGTACGCCGGGGGTGGCCGTGATCGCCGGGATGTTCCCGGCCGGGCCATAGGTCCGCTCTATGGGGTCATAGCTCCCCGGCCCCTACAGCGGTGCGGGCCGAGCGGGTTTGCTTCAAAGCACCCGCCCGACTGCCCGGAGGAACGCACCGCCATGTCCCGCCCGATCCGTGTCGCGATCGTCGGAGCCGGCCCCGCCGGCATCTACGCCGCGGACGCCCTGCTGAAGTCCGACGCCGCCCTGGAGCCCGGGGTCTCCATCGACCTGTTCGAGCGGATGCCCGCCCCGTTCGGGCTGATCCGCTACGGCGTGGCACCCGACCACCCCCGGATCAAGGGCATCGTCACGGCGCTGCACCAGGTGCTGGACAAGCCGCAGCTGCGCCTCTTCGGCAACGTCGACTACCCCGGCGACCTCACCCTGGACGACCTGCACCGGTTCTACGACGCCGCGGTGTTCGCCACCGGCGCGGTGGCCGACCGTGCACTCGACGTCCCCGGCATCGGCCTGGACGGTTCGTACGGCGCCGCCGACTTCGTCTCCTGGTACGACGGACACCCCGACGTCCCCCGCACCTGGCCGCTGGAGGCCGAGAAGGTCGCGGTGCTCGGCGCGGGCAACGTCGCTCTCGACGTGGCCCGGATCCTGGCCAAGACCGCCGACGAGCTGCTGCCCACCGAGATCCCGCCGAACGTCCACGCCGGGCTGCAGCGGAACAGGGCCCTGGAGGTGCACGTCTTCGCCCGTCGCGGGCCGGCCCAGGCGAAGTTCAGCCCGATGGAGCTGCGCGAGCTCGACCACTCGCCGAACATCGAGGTGATCGTCGACCCCGAGGACATCGAGTACGACGACGGTTCGATCGCCGAGCGCCGGGGCAGCAAGCACGTCGACATGGTCGCCGCCACCATCGAGAACTGGGCGATCCGCGACGTCGGCGACCGCCCGCACCGCATCCGCCTGCACTTCTTCGAGTCCCCGGTCGAAGTGACCGGCACGGACGGCCGGGTGAGCGGCCTGCGCACCGAACGCACCGAGCTCGACGGCACCGGCAACGTCCGCGGCACCGGCCGGTACACCGACTGGGACGTGCAGGCCGTCTACCGCGCCATCGGCTACTACTCGGACGAGCTGCCCAAGCTGCCGTTCGACCCCGTCTCCGGCACCGTCCCGAACGAGGCCGGCCGCGTCCTGGCCGGCGACGGCTCCCACCAGGCCGCCACCTACGTCACGGGCTGGATCAAGCGCGGCCCCGTCGGCCTGATCGGCCACACCAAGGGCGACGCCAACGAGACCGTCGCCTGCCTGCTGGCCGACCACGCCGGCGGGCGGCTCCCCGGTGCCGCGGAACCGGACCCCGGGGCGGTCGTCGCCCACCTGCGCGAGCGGGGCGTCCGGTACACCACGTGGGAGGGGTGGCAGCGGCTCGACGCCCACGAGCGGGCACTCGGCGCGGCGGAGGGCCGGGACCGGGTCAAGGTCGTGGAGCGCGACGAGATGCTGCGGCGCAGCGGCGCCTGAGGGTACGTCAGCGGTGGGCCTCATTCCGGGGTACCGGAGGGAGGCCCGCCGCCGTTCTTCCCGGGGTGCTCTTCCTCCCGGCTCCCCGTCGGCGGTATCTTCGCCTGCGTACGCCCGCCGTTGCCCGCGTACCCCGCTGATCCACCGGACAGCGGTGCTTTGCCGCGCGAAAATATACCGACCGGTCTACAGAAAAATGCGTGTGCCCCTTTGCTGCGCCGCACACCCATCAGCGAAAAATATGCAGACCGGTCTACAGAAAAGGAGCCCGCCCATGAACATGAACACAGGCCTGGTCGCCCCCTCGTCGCCCCCGCCTCCCCCGCGCACCCTCGTCCTCGGCGCCACCGGCTTCCTCGGCCGCTGGCTGGTCCTCGAACTCCTCGGGCGCGGCGAGCCGGTCGCCGCCGCCGTCCGGGGCGGACGCAGCAGCGCGCAGGACCAGGAGCTGCGCGGCTGGCTCCGCGCACACGGCGCCGACGACGACGCGCTGACCACCGTCGCCGCCGACCTCACCCGCCCCGGACTCGGCCTCTCCCCCGAGGACGACGCCCTGCTCGCCGACGTGCGCGACGTCCACAACCTCGCCGCCCGCTACCGCTTCGGCCTCCCCCGCGCCGAGGCGCACGCCGCCAACGTCGACGGCGCGCTGCACACGCTGCACTGGGCCGCCGGCCGGTCCGGGCTCCGGCGGCTCGTGCACCTCTCCGGCTACCGGGTCGGCCGGGACACCGCACCCCGCCACCCTCTCCCCGCCGCCGAGACCGACGCGCTGTACGCCCGGCTCGGCGCCTACGAGGCGTCCAAGCAGCTGGGCGACGCCGCCGTCCGCGTCACCGCCGCCCGGCTCGGCGTGCCGCTCACCACGGTGAACCCGAGCAGCGTGATCGGGCACTCGGTCACCGGCGAGGCCGGGCAGTACATCGGCCCGGCCGAACTCGTCCGGCAACTCTGGTCCGGGCGGCTGCCGTTGCTCCCCGGGACGCCGCGCACCTTCCTGCCGGTGGTCGCCGTCGACCACCTGGCCCGGTTCCTCGCGGCCGTCCCCGAGCACGACGACGGTCCGGCCCACGCCCACACCGTGCTCGACCCCGCCACCCCGCTCCTGCCGGACCTGATCGCCCTGCTGGCCGAGCACCTGGGCGTGTGCGCGCCGCGCGGGCTGGTCCCGGTCGGGCTGGTCCGGCGGCTGCCCCACGCCCTGACCGGCGCCGACCCGGAAACGCTCACCTTCCTCTCCGAGGACACCTACGACACCACCTCCGCCGACCGCCTCGCCGCTGCCGCCGGCCTCCACCACCCGCCCGTCGCCGACGTGTTGCGCCGCTGGGCCACTCGCCTGGTCGCCGACGGCTTCGGCGCGACGACTCCCGGACCGGCGCTCCCGGGCGGATTCACCGACCTCGCCGGAAGCCGCAGCTACGTCGTCGGGGACGGCGTCACCCCCCGGTTCGTCCTGCTGCACGGCCCGGGCGCGGACGCCGACGCCTGGCACGAGGTGGCCGCCCGGCTGGACGCGCCCACGCTCGCGGCCGACCTCCCCGGTCTCGGCCGCTCCTCGCGCACCGACCGCACCGCCCGCACTGCCCGCTCCTCGCGCACCGGCCCCACCTCGCCCACCGGCCACACCTCGCCCACCGGCACGGAGGACCGCTGGCTGGCCGAGCTGCTGGCCCCGGTCCGGACCCGGCCCGTCCTGGTAGCCCACGCCGCAGTCGCCACAACGGCGTTGCGCTACGCAGCCGCCCACCCGGACCGCCTGGCCGGCCTCGTCCTGGTGGCCGCGGACTCCCCGACCGTGCCCGAGCCCGCGGCCGCCTCCGGCTTCCGTGCGACCCAGCACCCGTCCCACCGCCCCGGCGCGGCCCGGCGCGCCACCCGCAGGCTCCGCACCGCCGCCCGCCCGGCCGAACGGGCAACCGCCGCCGGGCTGATGCGCACCAGCCCCGTTCCGGTCCACACCGTCCCGGGCGGCCGGCCCTCCGCCTACGCTCCGGAACTCGCCGACGCCATCACCGAGTTCGCCCGCTCGCTGACCGGCTGAGCACGTGCGGCCCCGGCCGGACGGTTCCGGACGACGCGCCCCGGTTCGGCACCGCTCCTCGGCGCGGCGCCCTCCCAGCCCGGGCCGACCACCGAAAGGGACAAGGGTGGCCGGCGACGAGGCGACGTACGTCACCGTCGGCCAGGACGCGCGACGGGCCGGGTCCGACGCCCCCTTGTGCTCGGCGTCCTGCCCACGCCCTTCGGCGAACGCCTTGCCGACGGCGGGCGAACCAGGGCCTCGCCGGACCTGGAAGCGAGCGTCGGCAGGCGCGTACGCCCGGGTGCCGCACGGACCTATCGGCCGTCGGCGGCTGCCGCTATCGTCCTGTGCGTGGCCACAGCCGGCGAGGGATGTGGGAGGTCACCGTGTCGGTCGAGCGGCGGACGAAGGCACCCCGGCTCCCGCCCCGCTGGTTCATCCGTGCCGCCTGGGCCGTCCACCGGGGCGTGTACCGGTCCTCCGGCGGGCGGATCGGCCTGTGGCGTCCGAAGCGAAAGGGCTGGGGCGCCCTGCGGCTCACCACCACCGGGCGCCGCACCGGGCGCCGTCGCAGCGTGATCATCGGGTATTTCGAGGACGGTCCGAACCTGGTCTCGCTGGCGATGAACGGGTGGGGCGAGGGCGAGCCCGCCTGGTGGCTCAATCTCCAGGCGCACCCGGACGCGACCGTCGAACTGGCCGACGGGCGGCGGCCGGTACGGGCTCGTGCCGCGACGGGCGAGGAGCGGTCGCGGCTCTGGGCCCGCTGGCGCGGGATCGACGCGAACCTGGACGCCTTCGCGGCGCTGCGGCCCGGCGAGACCGCGGTGGTGGTGCTGGCACCGGGGCCCGGCACGCCGAACGGGGCGGACGGCGTGGACGGGGCTGACGGCATGGACGGCATGGACGGCAGGGACGGAGCTGACGCGGCGGGCAGCTGATCCGGCGTCGGGGCCGGTGAGCGCGCTCGTCCGGGCATCACGTCACCGCCGCCGGAACGGCCGCCGTCCGGTCTGCTGGCCGGACAGCTCCCTCGGGCTGCGCTCCCGTCCAGGCCGTCGGCTGCGAAGACCTCGGGCCGGTCCTGCCGGCTGCCGAGCGGTCGCCCACGCCTCCTCGGTGCACCCGTTCCGCGCGCAGCCACGGTCACCTCCCGGCCGGTCCCCGAAGCCACTGCCCGCCCCGCCGGGCAAACCGGCGGGGCGAGTGATCAGCGCGCTGTGCGCGGTCGGGCCGCGGTGTGCGCGGCCGGACCATCAGCGCAGGTGGGCGGAGGCCAGGGTGATCGGAACACCGCCGAGCGCCTGGCTGACCGGGCAGTTCCGCTTGGCCTCCTCGGCCGCCGCCGCGAAGCCCTCTGCCGTCAGACCCGGCACTGAGCCACGCACGGTCAGGACGACGCCGGTGATCCCGGTGCCGGGCTCGAAGGTCACCTCGGCCCGGGCCTCCAGCGACTCCGGTGCCGTTCCGGCCTCGGTCAGCCCGTGCGAGAGGGCCATGCAGAAGCAGGAGGTGTGCGCCGCCGCGATGAGTTCCTCGGGGCTGGTGATCCCGTTCGGCTGCACCGCACGGGCCGGCCAGGACACGGGGTGGGTGCCGGAGCCGGACGACTCCAGCGCCACTTCGCCGGCCCCTTCGATCAACGATCCCTTCCACACGGTGGACGCGGTACGAGTGGTGGCCATGGGCTTCCTCCAGAGGTGGTGACGGTCCGGCATCCGCGGCACGCCGCCCTGGGCACGACCGACCCCGCCCCGCCCCGCCCCGGCCCGGCCCGGCCCGGCGGGGCAGGGCCGAGCAGGGCAGGACAGGGCGGGAAGGGTGGCCCGGAAAGGGCGGAAGGCGTGGAGCGGCTCCCCGGCCGTGTGCTGTCCGCACGCTCCGGCCGGGTCCTGCCTCGGTGATCACAGCAGAACCACCGGGCCGTCGGCCACCGGCAACGGCCGGCCGCCGAATCATCTCGGTCCGCCGGTCCCACACCTTCGGGGCCGAAACGCCCGGCGGCCGCAAATGCCGCGGTGCCGACCCCGGTGTGCGACCGCCGGCCGTTTCCTAGCGTGAACGGGGGGCGCCCCTCGGCCCGCCCACGACCCGGACACTCGACCCAGGACATTCGTGTTGCAACTCTCGACCTCGACCGTCATCTGCTCCGTCGCCTGCCTCACCCTCCTGCTCGGCATCCCGCTGAGCGACCTGTCCGGCGAAGCCCCCCACCGGGAGACCGTCGCGCCCGGGCCGACGGCACCACCCGTCCACCCCGCCGCGGCACCGGACGTTGAACGGCCGCCCGGAACACCCGGGTCCGCCGACCGGATGCCGATGGCGCGCCCCGCCCCGAACGCCGGCCGACCCGCGGTCCGCCACCGCGTGCCGTCCGACCCGCAGGGCTGCGCCACGCTGCTGCCGGGCGGACAACGGCCGCTTCCGGTCACCGACTGCCGCCTCCCGGTCCAGCCGGCCCCGCGCCCGACGGCCCGGGCCCCACGAACGATCTGACCGTCCTTCCTCGGAGCCGGGCCGTGCCTCCGGATGACCCTGACCTCGACTGCGCGGTCAGAGGCGCCGAGTCGGGAAGCAACCTTCCGGTGATGTTACGGTCGCACCGCGCCGGTCGGTCCGGCCGAAAACGGGGACAACGAGGGGGCCAAGCGCCGTGGACGGGTACGCGAATCCTGACCAGGAGTTCATCGACGTGCTGGCCCACCGCTATGCCGGCGCCCATCTTCGTTTCCTGACGGGCGAGTTGATTGCTGCTCATGCAGAGCTGAACCATCTTCTGGCACGCACAAAAGGGAGGCTGGCAAGGGCGACCTGGGCGGACTGCGGCGACGAGCTCCATCGGTGCACGAGTCTCTACCGCAGTGCATGGGCACGGTTCGCCGCGGCAGTCGGCGATGATTTTCCGAACGGTGCGGACACCATGCCTTCGCCGACCCTGGGTCCGGAAACGACTCAGGCATTCCAGGCGGCTGTGGACGGGCTCCGGGGCGCGCTCGAAGTCCTGAGGAGGGAGTCCCGCCAGCTCGGCTGTGAAAGCTGGGTGTACTGACTTCTCGCTTCGGAATGGGTTGAGCCGTGAGTCCCGCGCTCGACGATCTTGGTCGGCCGGGTGTCCGGAGTGCGTGCCGATCTCGTTCCTGACGACCCGTGGGAGCGGATGGCCCCGCTGCCGTCGCTCGCCCCCGAACGCCGCCGCCGACACCGCTACCCCGGGCGACCGCGCCTTCCCGACCGAGTGGCACTCGCCGCGTCCACGCCGCGACCGTCCACCGCGCCCGTGGTCGGCATCGGGGCGCGCAGGCATGCCGGACAGGGGCGGGTCATGATCAAAGTAGGGTGTTCGTCGGGCGTGATCATTCAATCGGAAAGACGGACAGAGAAGTTGAATCGTATACGCATGACGGTGGCGCTCGGTCTGGTGCTGTCCGCAGGTCTCGTGACCGGGTGCTCCGGAGGGGCGGACGCCGGCGCCAAGGCCGGCGGCGGGGAGACGGGAAAGGCAGCGGCGTCCGCGCCCGCGACGCCGAAGGGCGCGGTCTACCAGGGCAAGCCGGTGCCCGGGCTGGCAGCGCAGCCGGCCTGGAGTCTGACGGACGATGAGGCGAGGAACTGCGCGAGCAAGGCGTCCGAGAAGGACTCGGGTCAGCGCGACGTCTGCACGGTCGGGGACGCCGTCATCGTCACCGGCTACCGCGACGAGCAGTCGGGTAAGAGCACCTTCACCGCCCGGCTCCTCGACGCCAAGACGGGAACGCTGCGCAAGGAGTTCGGCTTCGCCCTCCCCGAGAAGAGCGGCGGGTCCACCCCGACGGTGGCCCTCGCGCAGGTGGGCGAGTGGCGGGACGGTTCGCCGGCCCTGCTGATCCGCAACCGCGTCGACACCCCGGAGGACGGCCTCAAGAAGGCCTCGACCCAGACCGTGCTGACCATGTACGCGCCGTCCGGCGAGAAGCTGGGGAGCTCCTCCTTCGACGGCGACACCCACATGTCCACCCCGGTCAGGAACGGCTACCTCGTGGACACCAGCGGCTCCGGCGGCGCCAAGTTCATCCCGATCGGCGACGGGGAGACCCTGACCACCCAGGCCTTGGACACCGATCTCAAGGGGGCGGTCGGTTCCGGTATCGGCTACTCCTCGCAGAGGGACACCTCCTTCCAGCCGTACGCCAACTGGCTGACCGCCACGGACATCCGCACGGGCAAGAAGGCGTGGAACACCAAGGACCTCGCGCCGCCGGCCGCCGTCGCCAAGCTGATCACCTCGACCAAGGCGACCAGTGCGCGGCTGATGCCGTACCAGGGCGACAAGGCCCTGCTCGAATGGTCCTCGTACGGCGATTCCGCAGAAGTCATGACGCTGATCGACGTCAAGAGCGGCAACCGGCTCGCCGAGGGGCCGAGCATCGACACCAACGGCACCATCGATGACGACGGCCTCGCCATCTCCCCGGACGGCAAGACCGCCGTGGTGCAGTACGGCAAGGGCGCGGTCGCCTGGAACACGGAGACCGGCAAGGAGCTGTGGCGCCAGGCCGCGGACGAGGTGAACATCACGCCGCGCGCCCTCCCGGGCAACGGTGTCCTCTACGCGTACCTGAACGGCACCGGCGCCGCGCTCGACGCCCGCGACAAGAAGCTGCTGGCCTCCGGGATCGAGGCGATGCCGCAGTTCACGACGAACGGGTACGCCGCCGTCCGCAGCGCCGGGGGCCTCTTCGTCTTCGCGATCCAGCCCGTCGCCTGACGGACGGGGCACCGCCCCCGCTTCAGGGGCCCGGAGGGTCCCGGGGGCCAACGGTCCCCGGTGGGGGCGGTGTCGGGCGGGGTGGGCCCGACAGATCGCCAGAACGAGTCGAGCCGCAGGCCTTGCGCTCGGCGATCTTGATCGGCAGGGTGTCCGGGTGCGTGCCGATCTTGTTCCGGATGACCTGTGGGAGCGGTAGCCGCGGCCGGCCGCATCCGTCCGTCCGCGCCCTACTGCAGGCGGGCCAGCAAGTGGGCGTCGAGGAAGCCCCGTTCGGAGGCCGGGTCGTGAACCAGCCGGGCGAACGGGACGAGCCCGGCCCCGGTCAGCAACTCGGCGAACCGGTCCACCGGCCAGCTGTAGGCGGGCGTCACCTTGTGGTCGAAGCGGACCGGTTCCGGTGCGTCGGTCGCGAAGAACGAGACCAGGAGCAGGCCCCCGGGTGCCAGGACCCGCACCTGCTCGGCGAGCAGCGCGGGCAGTTCACCGGGCGGGGTGTGGATCATCGAGTAGTGGGCCAGTACGCCGCCGAGCGCGCGGTCCTCGACCGGCAGGGCCTCCATCCGCGCCTCGTCGAACCGCAGCGTCGGATGAACCCGCCGGGCGTGGTCGACCATGCCCGGAGAGAGGTCGAGTCCGAAGGCGTCCAGCCCCAGGCCGTGCAGCATGGCCGTCACATGGCCGGGCCCGCAACCGACGTCGGCCGCCCGCAGGTTCCCCGTCCCGCGCACCAGCTCGGCGAAGGTGCCGATCATGTTCCGTGCGAACGGCCGGTCCTCCAACCCGTTGGCGAACATCGACGCGTACAGCTCGACGACCCCGTCATAGGCCGCCCTGGTCTCGTCCTGGTGCTCCACCATGGGAAGAGAAGCTAGCATCGGCGCACGTCCGCAGCTCCTCCGGGCCGTGACCGGCCCGCGCTCCCGGCCCCGGCCCGGCGGCGAACCGAACGCACGTGCGGCGGCGTCCATCCCGGTGTGATCACCGCCGTTCTCGACGCCTCGCCGCTGTTCTGGCCCGGCGCGTTCGTCTCCGCCGTCCTGGCCGTCCTGTTGGGCCGCCCGGCGGGCCGGGGCTCGGACTGGCAGCGGGCCTGATCACCGCAATCCCCGCCCGCGCCGCCGTACGGGCCCGCCGGCGCGCCCACCGCCCGGTCACCGCGCACGGCACACACCGCGCGCAGGCCGAGTGAGGGTCGTCGAGCGTCCCGAAGGTGGCCGGCGTTCGGCAAGCCCATGGATGCCGGTTCCCCTGCCGACGGACTCTCCTGCCCCGGCCGGGGCCCTCGTCATGCGTCTTCCGCCTGTGCGCTCCCGGCGATGCCGGACGTGGACATAATCAGTGGCGGGTCCGGCCGGTCGGTCGTGAAGATCACACCATGCATGTCTACCTGAAGACCGAACGGCTCGTCCTGCGCCCGTTCACCGAGGCCGATGCCGACGACTTGTTCGCGCTGGACAACGACCCCGATGTCGTGCGGTTCATCAACGGCGGCAAGCCGACGAGCCGGGAGGCGATCAGGGAACGGACTCTGCCGCGGCTCCTCCATGACCACCCGTGTTTCGGAACCCGCGGCTACTGGGCCGCGGAGGAAGGGACCACCGGGGCATTCCTGGGCTGGTTCGAATTCCGTCCCCTTGACGACCACAGCCCGGCCGTGGTCGAACTCGGCTACCGGCTCAACAAGGCGGCCTGGGGCAAGGGCTATGCCACAGAGGGATCGCGGGCCCTGATCGACAACGGATTCACCGGCCTGGCGGTCGACCTGGTCACCGCGAACACCATGGCGGTGAACGTGGGGTCCCGGCGCGTGATGGAGAAGGCAGGCCTGTCGTTCCTCCGGAACTTCACCGGGGACTGGCCGGAAGCGATCCCGGGATCCGAGCACGGCGAAGTCGAGTACCAACTCACCAGGGGCGACTGGGCGCAGTCCCGGTAGCCGTGGCGGTGAGGGCCAGGGGCCCGTCTTCAAGCCCCCGCCTGCGGGGCGGGGGCGACGCCGGAACACGCGCCGTCCGGAGGACGCACCCGACGGCCGGTATCCCGTACCGCACCGAACGTTGCACGGTGCCACCCCGGCATGGTCTGTGCGGCACCGTACGACCGGCGTGGGGCCGGAGGTGGCAGGCCCGACCGTGGAGGGAGACACCGGACGGGCACGCCCCGTACGCCGCGCGAGCGCCGGGTCGAGGAGGGGCTGCGGGCGCTCGCGGCCGGTGGGCCGGAGGCCGTCCGGATCGAGCCGCCGGCGCAGGCGCTCGGTGTGACCGAGGGCGGCTTCTACGGCTGCGGTAGTTCTTCCGGTTTCCGCTGGGCGGCTGCGGTGAGCTGGGCGGCCAGATTCTTGAGTGCCTGCCGCAGTTCGTCGGGATGGTGGATGGTGAAGGGCCACTCCAGGGAGGCGAGCATGTGGGCCATGCCGTCCAGCCGTTCTGCCCGTGCGTGCATGAGAACGCCGGTGGGCTGGGCGGTGAGGGTCACCGCTGAGCGAGGAAGCCGGCGAGCGATCTCATCGAGGGGGCCATGGATCGTCACCTCGACCTGCCAGCGGTAGGGCCCCTGGGCGAGGGTCGAGGTCAGGTGGGCGACGGGGTCGAAGCCGTCGGGTGCGGTGAAGCTGTGGGCTCGGGGGGTGATGGAGGTGATGCGGTCGATGCGGAAGGTGCGCAGGCTGTCGCGGAGGTGGTCGTGGCCGATGACGTACCAGCGGCCGGTGTGGAAGACCACGCCGTAGGGGTCGATGTCGCGTTCGGTGTGTTCCTGGCGCCAGGACTGGTGGCTGATGGCGACGGTCGTGTGGGCGCGGGAGGCCTGGGCCAGGGCCAGCAGGACGCCGGTTCCGGGTGCCTGCCCGATTACGGCGTGGGCGGTGAAGGACAGGGTCTCCCGCATGGCGGCGAGCGGTTCGCGCAGGGCGTGCGGGAGTACCCGTTCGATCTTGGCCAGGGCACCGGCATTGGCCGGCGCGGCGGTGCCCATGCCCAGACGTTCTGCCGCGAGCAGGCCAAGGACGACGGCGAGGGCCTCGTCGTTGGTGAGGACCAGGGGTGGCATGCGGTAGCCGCGGGCCAGCCGGTAGCCGCCGTAGCGGCCGCGTTCGGCCTCCACGGGGATGCCCAGTTCCCGCAGGTGCGCGGTGTACCGGCGCACCGTGCGCACGTCGGTGTCCAACCGGTCGGCCAGCTCCGTCCCGGTGAGTCGGGTGTTGGACTGGAGGAGTTCCAGCAGGGTCAGCACACGGGTGAGGGGATGCGACATGGATCACTCGGCATTTCAGGGCGGATTCTGTCCTGTATCGACCTTACGCTCCCCGCAGCACCTCACTTCAGGGAGATCACATGGCCACCTTCGTACTCGTTCCCGGCGCCTGGCTCGGGGCATGGGCCTGGGAAGACACCGCCCGAGCTTTGCAGGAGCGCGGCCACACGGCGCTGCCGCTGACACTGACCGGCCTGGCCGAGCACGCAGACCAGGGCGGCCCTCAGACGGATCTGGACACGCACATCGCGGACATCACGGGATTCGTCGAAAAGCACGATCTGCGTGACGTCACGCTGGTCGCCCACAGCTACGCGGCTGCACCGGTCACCGGGGCGGCCGGACGTCTCGGCGACCGGCTGGAGCGCGTGATCTACGTGGACAGTGCGCCTTTCGCCGCAGGCATGTGCATGCTCGACCTCATGCCACCGCAGGCAGTGGACCAGCTGCGCCAGCAGGTCGACGCTTCCGACGACGGGTGGCGGCTACCGATGCCGCCGTTTGAGGTCCTGGGCTTGTCCAGCAGCCTCGACGGGCTCGATGAGAGCCGGCAGAACGTTCTGCGCACGCGTGCCACCCCTCAGCCGTTCGGCACGTTCGCCCAGCGTCTCGCCAACCCGGCCGAGCCCGGTCCCGGTGTGGACCGTGTCCTGATCGCCTGCCGTGACTTCACGGGGCTGCTGGACGCCGGAGTGCCGATGCTGGCCTACCTGAACCAGCCGCCGTGGCGGCGCTTCGACCTGCCCACCGGGCACTGGCCGATGCTGTCCGCGCCCGCCGAACTCGCCCGCGTCCTCGACAAGGCCGTCTCCTGACCGCGCCGGCCGAGAGGCACAGCCCGACGCCTGACCACGAGAGCATCCGCAGGCTCCGGGCCTGTGCGCAGGCCCTGGCCGGCGGAGCACGCGAGGCCTCTGCCGTGACGGTCGTCCGACGGGTCTTCGCCATCCAGGCCCAGGACGCCACGGCCGCCGACCTGGGCATCCGGGTACGCGGCCGGGACATCACCGCCCAAAGCATTCGCACGGCATACGAGAAGGAGCGGAGTATCGTCCGCAACTGGTACATGCGCGGCACCCTGCACACCATCCCCAGCGACGATGCCCGCTGGGTGTTGCAGTTGCTGTCCCCGCGGATCCTTTCCGCAACCAGCCGCCGCTACCAGCAGCTGGGCCTGGGTGATGATCTGCGCCAGCGCGCCGACCATCTCATCCGGCGCGCTCTTGCCGCGCACGGCCCACTCACCCGAGCCGAGCTGACCGAGCGCCTTACCACCCTCGGTATTCCGCCGGACGGGCAGGCGCCGTTCTACCTGATCCGCCACGCGGCACTCACCGGCATCCTCTGCCATGGTCCGCAGCGCGCCGGTGAGGGCACGTATGTGCTGCTCGACGATTGGCTGCCCTCCACCGGGCGCTTCCGGTGGGAGGGCGACGACGCTCTCGCCGAGCTGGCCCGCCGGTACCTGGCTGCGCACGCCCCCGCCACCTTGGAGGACTTCGCCGCCTGGTCCGGACTGCCGATCACCTGGGCCCGCAGGGCCTGGAAAATGCTGGCGGAATCCGGCGTGATCACCGAGTACGGCGCATTGACCATGCTCGCCGGGCGGGTGAAAGAACTCCCACGCTCGTCTGACACCCCGGACGTTCGCATACTGCCCGCCTGCGACAACTACCTGATCGGCTACCGCACCCGCGAGGCGTCCGTCCCCGCTCTCCACCAGGCCCGCGTCTGGCCAGGAGGCGGCCTCATCCGCCCTACCGTCATCGCCGACGGCCTGGCCATCGCCACCTGGACCCGTGGCCCCGGCTCGCGCTCCATCCAGGTGGATGCGTTCGAACCTGTCCCGCCTCAGATCGAGCAGGGTATCGACATGGAAAAGGAGGCCGTCGTCGGCTTTCTGCGGCCCACCACATAGCCGACCCGCATCCCGATCCAAAAAGGGCGGCCGCATAGGCGAGAACGTTGGGTCAAGCGGCCTGACCGAGGCCGGCGGCGATCAGACCCTGCTCACGGAGCGGGGTGAAGTCGACGTCAAGCTTCGGGTCGTACGCTTCCGGCCGGATGCCGACTTCGTGGGTGCCGTACTCGCCGAACCGGTTGATGTGTTAGGTCAGGTACGGCGAGATGTGCGCCAGGTCTTCCGGGTCGATCTCCCAGCCCTCCTCCAGCAGCTGGCGGACGATCTCCGCGATGTCCAGGGCGTTGTGGAAGATCACCGCGTTCGTGAGCAGGGCGTTGAACTTCATCGCCTTCTCCTGCTCTACGGGGTCGTTGTCGGCGATGACGCCGCGGTTGCCGAAGCCGATCCACTGGGAGAACCGGTTGAACGACTCGACCTTGTTGGTCGCCGCGGTCACCCGCCGCCGCAACGGCGCGTCCGAGAGGTAGCGCAGACGCTGGACGGTGCGGATCACGCGGCCGACCTCGCGGAAGGCCGCGTGGGTGGCGTTCTTCCGCGACCCCGACCGCAGCCGCTTGAGCAGCGTGGAGGAGGAGATGGTGCCCTCGCGTACGGAGACGGCCACACGCATCAGGTGGCGGAACTGGGACTCGATCAGGTCGAAGTCGATTGTGTTCTTGCCCGGCTCTCCGAACAGGGCGTCGATGTGTACGTACTCGCTCTGCTTGGAGGGCCGGTAGAAGGTCAGTTCCTTCCAGTTCCTGATCCTGGGCATCAGGTCGAAGCCCAGGAGGTGGGCGAGCGCAAAGACAGGGAAGCTCTGGCCCTATGTGACGGCGCCGTCGAGGAGCGTCACCGTCGACCTGGCGATCCGTGACCGGGCCCGGCCCGACGAGGTGGTCACGGAGCGGCTCCGACGGGTCGACAACCGGCGTAGGGAGTGGCTGCGTTCGCGTTCGCTGTTCCGGTCGTTCTGCCCGGACGAGGACGAGGTCGAGGTCCGCTGCACGGTGACCCTTCTCGCTGCGGATCGGCAGCACCTGCGTCGCCGTCGACCACGCCGGCCGCACCCGTGACGAGGTGACGGAGCCGACCCGGACGTGGCTGCTGCGGCGACCGGGGCCGTCGCCCCTACCGGACACCGGGGGAACGCCCGCCCGCGGCGGCGAAGCCGAGGACGGTCCAGCTCACCCCCGGGCGGTCGTGCAGGTCGGGCCGCGGGGTGCGGATCAGCAGGTCCAGGCCGCACGCCCGGGCCTGGGCGATCGTCTCGTCGGCCGGGACGGCGAACATCCGGCGGCCGGGCGGCACCGAGCCGTGGCGCAGCGAGAGGACGACCCGGCCGCCGGGCTTGAGCAGCCGGGTGAGCGCGTCCATCGCCGGCGGCCGCTCCTGTTCGGCCAGGTGCATCCAGACGGCGCACAGCAGGATCAGGTCGAAGCGCTCGCCCGTGGCGCGGAGCGCGGCGGCCTCGGGCAGCGCGTCGTCGACCCAGCGGATACCGCTGCCGGCGTGGATCCGCTCGCCGGCCCGGCGCAGCTCGGCGGTCGGTTCGGCCGCGACGACCCGGTGGCCGCGCGCGGCCAGGGCGGCCGCGTCCCGGCCGGTGCCGGCACCGATGTCGAGGATGTCGGACGGCTGGCCGGGGAACAGGTGCAGCACCTCGCGGTGGACCTGTTCGAAGGTCACCCCCTCGTACTGGGCGACCCGCTCCGCCGCCGTCTCGCCGTAACCCGCGTTGCTCTCCAGCCCGTTCACAGCTCCCCCTCGTTCGTCGGACGCGCGACCGGCCGGCTGCGGCAGCCCGCCGCCGGTGTCGGGCCCGACGGCCCGTCACGGTCGGCACGATCTTCCCCCGATTGCCGTACGGTGCCAACCGACGGCCGGTCAGCCGGGCCGGATCGGCCTGCGGGGCGTCGGGGCGGGCTGCGCCGGAGGCCTGGTCAGGCCTCGCCCGGGTGCCAGGCGGGCCACTCCCAGGGGCGGTCGGCCCAGTGGACGCGGGCGGGGTCGCGCGGGTCGAGGTCGGGGAAGAGCTGGTGGATGCGGGGTTCGAACTCCTCCGGAGCGAGCGGCTCCCAGCCGTGGCCCTCGAAGCGGACCAGGCGGTACCGGCTGTCGGTACGGAACTCGGCGATCTCGACCAGAGGCTTCGCCGTGCTGTTCGGCGTGCTGTTGGTGTCCATGCCCCCAGCATGTGGCGGACCTCGGAGGGCCGCACCCGGGGTATGGCAGCCAGCGTACGGCCCGGCGGCGGCCCCGGCAGCGGCTCAGGCGGCGGCGTGGGCGACTGCCGGGGGGCGCGGAGGGAGCGCGCGCGGCAGGGAAACCGCCTCCGGGTCATGTCCCCGCGTCGACCGGCTCGTTGAGCACGGCAAACGCGTCGCCGGTGGTCGGTGACGGCCGGCAGGAGGACACCGGGCATGGGCGGGCAGCCGAGGGACGGGCAGTGGCAGTGGCCGACGAACGCGTGGCAGCCGCCGCCGGTCCCACCGCCGCCGCCTGCGTCGGCGATGTCGCCGTCGGCGCCCGTGCCGCCGCCTCCGGTCAGGCCGTCGGCGGCCAGGGCGGCGGCGGGGCGGCCGCGCTGGGTGTGGGCGGCGACGGCGGCCGGGATGGTCGGGGGGTTGGCCGCCGTCCTGGTGATGTGCGGGCCCGGGTCGGGCGAGGAGCGGACCGGGGTGGTGGCGTTCCCCTCGGCCTCGCCGACCTCGGCGGAGCGGCCGCCGTCGCCGTCCCCCTCCGCGCTGCCGTCGGTGCCCTCGGTGCCCGACCTGGTGCCCGTCCCGGCCACGCCGCCGCCCGGCACGCCGGCCCCCTCCCCGGAGGCGGCGCCCACCCCGGCCGGGCAGCCGGGTGCCACGGACGAACCGGCAGGCCCCGGGACCGCGGCGGACCGTTCCGCCACCGCCCACCCCCGGCCGGGCCACAGCCTTCACCCGGCCCCGTCCCGCCCGGCCGGCGGCCCGGCGGTATCGGCTGGGCCGGCACCGGGCGGTGCGCCGGCCCTGCCGACGGCCGTCGGGGGCGGATCGCTCTGCGACCAGGCCGAGCGGATCGGCCGGTGGCCGGCCGGATCGGAACAGGCCCGCCTCTGCCACCACCTCTACGGCTGACCGGGGCCGGGGCAGGACCGGTGGGCCGGTGCCGTCGGCCGGCTCCTGCCCCGACGGCGGACCGAGGCGGACCGGCGGCGGCCTGCCGGGGCACGGCCGTCCGCCGGTCGTACCCCGCCCGCCGGGTATCACCGCCCGTCAGGCCGGCCCGAGGAGCTCCTTGTCCAGCCGGGGCGCCAGGACGCGGGCCAGCGTGTCGGTGATGTGCCCGGTGTCGCGGTAGAGCACCACGCCCTCCAGGACCGCCGGGCAGTCCGGCCCGGTGCCGGGGCAGAGCAGCGGGGCGAGGTCGAGCACCCGGACGCCGTAGCGGGCGGCGAGGCCGCCGTCGGTCAGCGGGTCGCGCTCGAAGGCGGACGCGCGGGGGAAGGAGCAGGCGTCGGAGCGGCCGTCGGAGGCGGCGAGGCAGGTCGGGATGTCCTTGCCGGGCATCGGCGTGTCGCCGAGGTAGGCGAGCGGGGTGCCGACGGCGGCGAGCCGGTCGAGGGTGCGGGTCCAGCCCTCGGCGCGTTCCTCCTGGCCGCCGTACCGGTTGAGGCCGGCCATCAGGATCAGGCGCGGCTTGGGGCCGGTGGCGAGCCGGGTGAGGGTGTTCTCGCGCCAGCGGTCGCACTCCTCGAAGGTGCGGCCGAGGACGTTGTTCCGCACGGTCAGCGTGGCCAGCGGGCAGCCCGGCTTCACCAGGACCTCCAGCGCCCAGTGCCGCTGGCCGGCCAGCGCCAGTGCGCCCGAGATCCACTGGCCGGCGTGCGAGTCGCCGAGCAGCACGATCCGGTCGGGGCTGTCCTCGGTGCCGAAGAGGCAGCGCGGGCTGGTGTCGGCGCCGAGCGGGATCTCGCAGCCCCGGCCGGGCGGGAAGTCCTCCCGGGCCCTGGCCGGCGAGGGGGTCAGGGTGAGCACCCGGCTGCCGGGGGCGAGCAGGGCGGGGCCGTCGACCGCGCCGGCCGGGACCACCGTGGGCGGGCCGGAGTCGCCGAGGGCCCGGACGGTGCCGCCGCCCAGGGTCAGCCCGGCGATCAGCGGGATGACCAGGGCGCTGGCGCCGACCGCGAGGCCCCGGCGCGGCGCCGCGCTGCCGCCGTGGCGCAGCGGCTGCTCGACCAGCCGCAGGGTCAGCCAGGCGGGCAGGGCGGAGGCGGCGGTGAGCGCGGCCAGGGTGGTCCACGGCAGGGTCCCGTAGCGGGCCTGGGCGATGGTCAGCACCGGCCAGTGCCAGAGGTACCAGGCGTAGGAGAGGCGGCCGGCGGCGCGCAGCGGGCGGGTGGCGAGCAGGCGGCCGACGTCGGCGGCGCCGGGAGCGCGGTGGGCCGGGCCGGCGAGCAGGACGGCGGCGGTGCCGAGGACGGGGAGCAGGGCGGCGGTGCCGGGGAAGGGCGTGTTGCGGTCGTAGCGGAAGACGGCGAGGAGGACGGCGGCCGCGCCGGCCCAGCCGAGCAGGCGCAGTGCCGGGCCGAGCAGGCGCAGCGCCGGGGCAGCCGGGCGGGCGGACGGTCGGACGGCCCGGCCGGTGTGCGGGCCGGTGTGCGGGCCGGTGTGCGCGAGTCGGCGGGCCAGGGTCGTACCGAGCAGCGCGGCACCGGCGCCGGCGGCGAACTCCCAGAGCCGGCCGGCGGTGGAGAAGTAGCCGAGTGGTGCGGAGCCGGCCGTCCACCGGATGCCGAGTGCCAGTGAGACGCCGCCGATCGCGGTGATGGCGACGGCGATCGCGGCGGTGCGGCGGCGGCCGGTCAGGTAGCGGGCGAGACCGAGCAGCAGGACGCCCCAGAGCAGGTAGAACTGGTTCTCGACGCTCAGTGACCAGAAGTGCTGGAGCGGGCTCGGGTCGCGTTCGGCGGCGAGGTAGTCGGTCTGCTGCCCGACGAAACGCCAGTTGGCGAACTGGCCGGCGGCGGCGATCAGGTCGCGGGCGAGGTCGGTACCGCGCAGCGGGTCGAGCAGTGCGCCGCCGGCGAGTGCGGTGGCGACCAGGACGACGGCGGCGGCGGGCAGGATCCGGCGGGCCCGGCGGGCGGCGAAGTCCCGGAGGCCGAGCGGGCGGGCCAGCAGCAGGCCGGTGATCAGGTAGCCGGAGATGACGAAGAAGACGTCGACGCCGACGTAGCCGCCGGTGAACGCGGGGACGGCGGCGTGGAAGGCCAGGACGGCGAGCACGGCGACGCCGCGCAGGCCCTCGATGTCGGGGCGGAAGGCCGCTCGTCCGCGCGGCTCCACGGCCGAACCGGCGGCCGGCTCCGCGGCCGGGTCGGCGCCGGGGACGGGGACGGCAACGGCCCGCGCGGGTGCGGCCAGGTGGACGAGGTCGGGCAGGGACGCGCCCGGGTCGGCGTCGGGTGCGGCGTCGGGACGGGCGGTGTGCGGCGAGCGGCGGTTCGTCGGCTGGGCGGACGGGCGTCCGGCGCCCGGTGGTACGGCCGTGGGCACGGCGGTGCTCCTTGCATGGCTGGCAGCGGTGTTCGGGACCGCCGGGCCGGTGGGGCGGCCGGGCGGCGGGTCCGCGCCGGTGGGGCGACGCGCAAGGACTAGCGGACATAAAGAAATTGACGAAATGTCAGAAGACGAGCGGATCGGCCCATCCGGAGGCCAGCAGGCCGCAGAGCAGCAGCACGGCGGTGAGGGCGACCGCCTCGGCCCGGCCGAAGCCCGGGTCGGAGGTGTGCCGGCTGGGCGGGGCGACTTCGCCGACGGCGGCGCCGTTGCCGCCGCGCAGCAGGGGCCACAGGGCCCGGACGAGCGGGATCGTCGTGTAGGCGGTGAGCCCGAGCAGGGCGGTGAGCGCCCAGTAGGGCTGCCAGCCGTACAGGGCGACGGCCCTGGCGAGGCCGGCCGCACCGGCGAGGACGACCAGGCCGAGCCAGCCGACGCCGATCCGGGCGACGGTGCGGGCGAGCGAACTGCCGCCGGAGACGGCGCCGGTGGGCACCCAGTCGGCGCTGCGGCGGCGCACCGCGTGCGCGATGGCGACGATGTGGCAGAGCCCGCCCAGGAGTTGGACCCGGGTGACCTCGAAGCGCCAGCGGGTGCGGGACATCGCGGGCAGCAGCACGAGCGCGACCCAGATCGGCGGGAGGAACGGCAGCACCTGCCAGGGGCGGATCTCCTCGGGCCGGAAGAACAGCATGATCAGGGCCGGCAGCGGGACGGCGAACACGTTGACCGCGCTGGTGACGTAGCCGAGGATGCCGTTCCAGAAGCAGAGCCGGGCCGAGCGGGCGAGCGGCCCGCGCCGGAAGCCGGGGTCGCCGACCAGGGCGAGCGAGCCGAGGCACCAGCGGTACTGCTGGCTGATGAAGGCGGGCAGGCCGGTGGGCGACATGCCCTTGGCGACCAGGGCGGGCACGTACCGGGTGGTCCACCCGGCGCGGGCGAGCGAGAGGCCGGTGTAGAGGTCCTCGCTGTGGTCGATCTCGGCGAAGCCGCCGACGCGCCGCAGGGCGGCGCGCCGGTAGAGCGCGTTGGTGCCGCAGCAGACGGTGCCGTCCTGGGCGTCGCGGGAGGGCTGGATCCAGCGGTAGAAGATCTCCTGGGTCGCTCCGGCGGCCCGTTCCAGCCACGACATGCCGGGGTCGGTGTCGAAGCACTGCGGGCTCTGCACGATGCCGACCTCGGGGTTGTCGAGGTAGGGCACCAGGTGGTGGAGGAAGTCGGGGCGCGGGCAGAAGTCCGCGTCGAGGACGGCGATGATCTCGCCGGTGCCCTCGGCCAGGCCGTGGTTGAGGTTGCCGGCCTTCTTGAACCGGCCGCGGTCCGGCCGGGCCCGGTACTGGAAACCGTGGGCTTCGGCGAGGACGCGCACCTCGGGGCGGGCGGCGTCGTCGAGCACCAGGACGGTCAGCTCGCCGGGCCAGCGGACGGCGGCCGTGTGCCGGTAGGCGTTGGCCAGGACGTCGAGCGGTTCACCGGCGGTGGGCAGCAGCAGGTCGACGCCGGGGTACCGGGCCGGCCGCCAGGCGCGCAGCAGCAGGTCGTGCGAGTCGCGGGTGTAGCGGCGGGCGCGCTGTCCGTCGGTGATCGAGAGCAGCCAGGTGACGGCGTTGAGCACGGTCAGTGCGAGGAAGGGCCAGAGCAGGGGCCGGCTCAGGGCGAACAGGCCGAGCGTGGCGGTCGCGCCGGCGTAGGAGAGGGTGGCGCAGAGCAGCACCCAGCGGCGCTGCGGGCCGATACGGCCTCGCCGAGGCGTCCGTGGACTCCACCTGCTTCGACGCCGCCGGCTCGGCGGGCGGCGAGCTCAGCGACACCCGCTCGCTGAG
>NZ_JBEYVJ010000107.1:0-22695 GCF_040643935.1 Kitasatospora sp. NPDC047058
CCCGCACCGTGATCACCACGGTGCGGGGGCCGTGCTCCGCGGGCCCGGGCGGGGCCCCGGTCAGAACTCCAGCACCTCGCGGTCGAGCGGATACTGCGCACGGTGAGGGCCGTCGAACGGCGAGGGCGTGATCGGCAGGACGCCGGTCGGCTGCAGGCCCAGGTTGTCGTCCCAGATCCGTGGTTCGACCTGTCCGATGACGCGGAACCTCTGGAAGGTGAACGGCGGGCTGTCGGTCGGGAAGAACTCGGCCGTGGTCGTGACCTGGAAGTGCAGGTGCGGCGTGGTGGAGTTGCCGCTGTTGCCGATCAGTCCGAGGACCTGGCCGGGTTCGACGCAGTCGCCCTCGCGGACGTCGAGCGAGCCGGCCTCCAGGTGGGCGTAGAGCAGGTAGCGGCCGGGCGCGACCTCCAGCGTGATGTGGTTGCCGACGGTGTCCTGGATCGGCGGGACGGGCGGCGTGACGGGCGGCGGGTTGTCCGGGATTCCGTCCTGGACCTCCACCACCCGGCCGCCGGTGGCGGCGACGACCGGCTGGCGGTAGCTCAGGTAGCTGGTGAGCTGCGCGGGGTCGCCTTCCCAGGCCTGCCCTTGCTCGCCGAGCCGGTACCAGTCGATCGCAAAGCGCTGCGGCACGTCGAAGCGGCCGTTGATCGGGGCGAGGCCGCGCCGGTGGTGGGTGTTGCCGCAGCACGACTCGCTGGCGTACCAGGTGCCGGGGAGGACCGGCGCGCCCAGGTTCAACGGCGCGGTGCGGCCGGTCGGCGTGGCCTGCACCGTCTCCTCGAAGGCGGACGGGCCGGAGGTGGACAGGACGGCACCCGAGAGGTGGTGTTCGAGGACCTCGGGCACGGCCTGGCCGCGGTCGAGGGCCAGGTCCAGCCAGATGATCCACTGCTGGGAGCCCTGGATGACGGTCGGCGTCGGCGCCGGGGGCGGCGGGGTGTACCCGTCCGCACCCGGCAGCGGGTCGCCCACCGGGTTGGCGGCCTCGGCCAGCGCCTGCCCGCTCAGCGAGCCGATGACCTGATGGGTGCGGGCGTCCTGGACGTCGACCCGGTCGAGCCGTAGCGGCGTGCTGCTGGACAGCGCGCTCGTGGTGAGCAGTTCGTACGAGAGGTGCGTCCTGCCGTCCGTGGCCTCGAACGGCGTCGGGTCGGTCAGCACTGCCGCCGTCAGCGGCGTGAACTGCGTGCCGGGCGCCAGGGCGGCCGCGCCGGTCCCGTATCCGGGTGCTGCCGAGGCCGCCAGCATGGTCGCTGCGAGCGCGGCAGCGGCGAGCCCGCGGAGGAGAGGGCCGCGGCCAGGGCGGTTGCGAGGGTCGCGCTCTGCCATGGTGCTCTTTCATTCGTCGGGTCCGGGGCCGTGGAGGACGCCGGTACGCCCCGCGCCGAGGCGCAGGCCCATGTAACCCGGCGGCACGCCGCTTCGGGCGGAGCCCGCCGCCGTCAGGTGCCGAACTGCACCCGTCCAGCCGCACCGGGCCGCCGGGTCCCCGCCCTCGCTGCGGTGTCGGAGGCGGGGGTGGTCGACGGCTCGTCAGCGCTGTTCCTCGGGGTGGCCCGGGAGCTCCCAGCGGGTGTGGAAGGTCCCGTCCCGGTCGGTGCGGTGGTAGGTGTGCGCGCCGAAGAAGTCCCGCTGGCCCTGCACCAGCGCGGCCGGCAGGCGCCCCGCCCGCAGACTGTCGTAGTAGGCGAGCGCGGTGGCGAAGCCGGGGGCGGGCACCCCCAGCTGGGTCGCCGCCGAGACGACCCGCCGCCAGGCCGACTGCGCGGAGCCGAGCGCCTCCAGGAAGTGCGCGTCCGTCAGCAGCGTGGGGCGCTCGCGGTCCGCCTCGTACGCGGCCCTGATCCGGTCGAGGAAGCGGGCCCTGATGATGCAGCCGCCGCGCCAGATCGCGGCCATCGCACCGGGGTCGATGTCCCAGGAGTACTCCGCGCTGCCGGCCTGGATCTGGTGGAAGCCCTGCGCGTAGGCCACCATCTTGGAGGCGTACAGGGCCTGTTCGACGTCGCCCGCGAACCGGTCGGCCGCCGCGCTGTCGAGCCAGGTCTCGGCGGGGCCGGGCAGGTCCCGGCCGGCCCGCCGCAGTGGCACGCTGCCGGACAGTGCGCGGGCGAAGACCGCCTCGGCGATCCCGCTCACGGGCACGCCCAGTTCCAGCGCGCTCTGGACCGTCCAGCGGCCGGTGCCCTTCTGCTCGGCCTGGTCCAGCACGACGTCGACGAAGGGCTTGCCGGTCGCCGCGTCGGTGTGGGCGAGGATCTCGGCGGTGATCTCGATCAGATAGGACTCCAGGCGCCCGCCGTTCCACTCCCGGAAGACCTCGGCGATCGCGGCGGGCTGCAGCCCGGCCCCGTGCCGCAGCAGGTCGTACGCCTCGGCGATGAGCTGCATGTCGGCGTATTCGATCCCGTTGTGGACCATCTTGACGAAGTGGCCGGCACCGTCGGGTCCGACGTGGGTGCAGCAGGGCTTGCCGTCGACCTTGGCCGCGATGTCCTCCAGCAGCGGTCCGAGGACCCGGTAGGCCTCCGGCGTGCCGCCGGGCATGATGCTCGGCCCTTCCAGCGCGCCCTGCTCGCCGCCGGAGATCCCGCTGCCCACGAAGTGCAGTCCGCGTTCCCGCAGGGCGGCCTCGCGCCTCCTGGTGTCGGGGAAGTGCGCGTTTCCGCCGTCCACCACCACGTCGCCCGCGTCGAGCAGCGGCACTAGCTCGTCGATGACCGCGTCGGTCGGGGCCCCGGCCTTGACCATGATCACGATCAGCCGGGGGCGTTCCAGGGCCGCGACGAACGCCTCCGTGGTCTCGGCGGCCACGAAGTCGCCCTCGTGCCCGAACTCCTCCAGCAGCGCCGCGGTCCGCGCCCACGTTCGGTTGTGCACGGCCACGCGGTGCCCGTGGCGGGCGAAGTTCCTGGCCAGGTTGCGGCCCATCACGGCCAGACCGGTGACGCCGATCCGGGCCGGTGCCTGTTCGGTCATGACGGGAATCTCCAAGGGGTCTCGGGGCCCGGGGTCTGGTGGGCCTCGGGGTCTGGTGGCCTCGGGGTCGGGGGCTGCTGCTACTCCGCGGAGAGTGCGAGGACCTCGTCCTCGGGAAGCTCGACGTACTGCTCCCCGTCCGCCTCGAACTGCGACCCGGCGCGCAGGTTGAAGAAGATCCGCTCGCCGACCTTGACGTCCACCGGGTGCGGCTTGCCGCTCCCCAGGGGCCGGCCGGGCCCCACCGCCACCACCTCGCCCTTCCAGCGGTCCGGGTCCTGCGGGGCCGCCCCGCCGATCGGCTTGACGATCAGGTGGTCGTGCTTCGGGTGAAAGTCGGGCATGACATGTCCTCTCACGTAGGCGCCTGCGGCGCAGCCGGGGCCGCCCCCCACCTCGATTCTGCCGGGGTTCGGGGTTCCCGCATCCGAACGGCGCCTTGGCGGGGGAGCCGCCGGGCCGGGCCTGCTCCGTTCGGGTTGCGGAACGGCCGGCCGCCGGCGAGCCGGGTGATCCGGACCGCACGGGCGGGAGGCACGGCCCGGTGGGCCGGCTCCGGTGCGGACCGGACGTCACGGAAACGGCCTGCTCGGGCCGGGTGCACGCCATGCCTGCAGGGGATTCCCGTGCCATATTGCGGACATGGCCCCGACGAAAGGCAAGTCATGAAGTTCGCAGTCATCGGCGGCACCGGGCTGATCGGGTCGCAGGTCGTCAGGAATCTGAACGCCGCCGGGCACGAGGCGGTACCGCACTCGCAGTCCACCGGAGTCGACGTCATCAGCGGCCGGGGACTGGACGAGGCGGTGGCGGGGGCCGACGTCGTCGTCAACCTGACGAACTCCCCGACCTTCGACGAAGCCTCCCTCGGCTTCTTCCAGACCTCGATGGACAACCTGCTGGCCGCGGCCCGGAAGGGCGGCGTCGGCCACTTCGTCATCCTCTCGATCGTCGGCGTGGACCAGGTGCCGGAGCTGGACTACTACCGTGCCAAGGCGCTCCAGGAGAACATCCTCGCCTCCGGGCCGATCCCCTACTCGATCGTCCGGGCGACGCAGTTCATGGACTTCATGGACGCCGTCCTGTCCTGGACCGCCGACGACGACACGGTCCGGCTGCCCGCCACGCCGATCCAGCCGATCGCCTCCGAGGACGTGGCCGACGCGGTGGCAGAAGTCGCGGCGGGCATCCCGCTGCGAGGCATCCGCAACATCGCCGGCCCCGAGATCTTCTCCCTGGACGAGCTGGGCCGGATCACCCTGTCCCACAAGGGTGACGACCGTACGGTCGTCACCGACCCCACCGCCGGCCTGTTCGCGGCGGTCAAGGGTGACGTCCTCACCGACAAGGACGCCCACCTCGCCCCCACCCGCTACGCGGACTGGCTCTCCTGACTCGCTCGCCCGCGCCCGCCGGACACGCACACCGCAGCGAGACCCCACGCGAACGCGCACGTGAACGCGCTCCGGGCCGGCCCGGAGGCCGGACCAGTCCGCCGACCGCCGCCCGTCATCCGAGCGCGAGCATCGCCTCGGCGACCTCGCCGGCCGCCGCGTCGGGGATCGCGGTGGCGGCCTCCTCGAGGACGAGCAGCCGTGCTCCGGGGATCGCGCGCGCGATCGCCTCGCCGTTGCCGACGGGGAAGAACCGGTTGCGGCGGCCGTGGACGACGAGGGTGGGGACTCCGATGCCGGGCAGGCGCTCGCGCCAGCGGGGTCCGCAGTCGAGCCTGGAGAACACCAGGCCCAGCTGGTTGGCCAGCTGGACCGGGGGAGCGGTGCCGGGCGTGCGGTTCCAGATGCGCGCGGCGGTGGCGTGCGCGGCGGCGGGGTCGTCGCCGAGGATCCGCGCGCCGGCGGCGGCGAACTCCGCAACCGCCTCGCGGTCGCTCCAGTCGGGCAGCGCACGCGCGAACAGGCGGCTCATCGCCGCCTGGTCGTGGTCGGGGAGGTCGTCGTCGGACGGGCCGGGGGCGACCGCGCGGGTGCCGGCCAGGGTGAGCGCGCCGAACGCGCCGGGATGGTCGAGCACGGCCACCTGGGCGACCATCCCGCCGACGCCGGTCCCGGCGAGGTGGGCGGGCGCCCCGCCGAGCGCGTCGGCGAGCGCGTCGGCGTCGGCGGCGAGGTCGCGCAGGGTGTAGGCGGGCGCCTCCGGGTCCGCGGTCGTCGACTCCCCGCTGTCGCGCAGGTCGTAGCGCACCACACGGCGCCCGCCGGCGGCGAGGCGCTCGCAGAGTGCGTCGGGCCAGGAGAGCATCGTCGGCCCGCCCGCGAGCAGGACGAGCGGCGCGTCGTCGTCACCGAACGACTCGACGCCCAGGGTGATCCCGTTGACATCGACGGTGCTCATCGGATCACCGGGCATTCTCGGTGCCGAGGCCGCGGTCGGGTGCGCTCATGTCCCCGGTCGCGGGCGTGCCGTCGGCGAGTGCGTAGCGGAGGAAGACGGTGCCCTGGGGGCCGGCGGCCGGTGGTTCGAGGAGGGTGACGTTGGTGGGGACGGCGCCGCCGTCGAAGACCTTCTTCCCGACGCCGAGGACGATCGGGTGGACCCAGAGGTCGAGGCGGTCGAAGAGTTTCTCGCGCAGCAGGGTCTGTACCAGGTCGAGGCTGCCGACGACCTTGACGTTCCGGTGCCGGTCGCGGATCTCGCGTACCGCGGCGGCCAGGTCCGGGCCGAGCTGGGTGGACCCGGCCCAGGAGAGGTCGGGCGTGCCGCGGGAGGCCACGTACTTCGGGACGCGGTTGAAGAGCTCGGCGATCTCACCGTCCTTCTGGTGCGGCCAGTAGGCGGCGAAGATGTCGTAGGTGCGCCGGCCGAGCAGGAGGGCGTCCGTGCCCTCGTACGCGGCACCGATCTGCGCGCCGGTGGCCTCGTCCAGCAGGGGCGCCTGCCAGCCGCCGAACGGGAACCCGGCCGGGTCCTCGTCGGGTCCGCCGGGCGCCTGCGCGACGAGGTCGAGGGTTGCGAACAGTTCGATGTGGATGAGGCCCATGATTTGCTCCCGATGAGTTTGGTCGTCCCGTCGAGATGTAGACCTGCCGGGGCCGGAAAACTCATCGCCACGCCGCCACCCGGTTTTCCGCACAACGCCGGATGCCTCCCCCGGCACACCGCCGACCGCCGGAACCGCCTTCCAGGTGCGCCGCTGCCGGTCAGGGCTGCGGTCAGTGCCGGCCGCCGGTCCGGAGGATCCCGTCGCGGGCGAGCCCGACCAGCGTCGGGGCGCCCATCTCGTCGAGCCACGCCGGCGGCTGCGCGGAGGTGAACGCCGCGGCCATCGCCTCGAACCAGGCCGCGAACGACGGGAAGTCGGGCACGGTGTCGGCCTGTTCTTCCCATGCGCCGTCGGCGAGGCAGCGTGCCCGCGGCTCGTCCTGGTGGTGGTAATAGACCGGGTACTCGCCGTCGTGGCCGGGCTGCGTGACATCGAAACACCACACCGCCTCGTAGCCGGCCTCGGCGAACCCGACCAGGTGGTCGGTCGACAGGTACCGCCCCGGCTCGCGGCTGACCCCCTCGGGCAGGTGCACCAGCTCGGCGGTCAACCCCACGAGCTCCTCCTCGTCCACGAGGACGAATTCGCGCTCGCGATCATCGTCCTCCCGACGGCAGCGCAGCCGGTTGTGCTCCGCCAGCAACGCCCGGTAGCTCGGCGGAACCGACCAGGCGACGGTGCCGGAGTGCGGCGCCAGGAGGGTTTCCCGCGCCCGCACCGCCTCGGGCGAGGCGGGGCCGGACCCGTCGAGGTCGAGCAGTCCCGCCGACGCGGCCCGGCGCAGGTCGGAGAGGGCGTCGCGAGGTATGGCCATTGTCTGACTCCTGAGGTCCTTGGGTGCTCCCGGAGGCGGCCAGCCTAGGGCTTGCGGGCGGCCCGCACCGGGGCCTTGCGCATCCCCACTTGGCCCGGCTGCGCGCCGCCACGTGCCGAACGGAGCCGCCGTGACCACGCGTCAGACGGGGAGCGCCTCACATTGAACGTGTTCAAAATGTGTGCCAGGCTGGCTGCATGTCAATCCGGGTGAAGGTGGTGGCACTGGGAACCGCGCTAGGGTCTCTGCTCACTGCCGTTCCCACGTTGCTCGTGGGCTGTGTGCTGCTTGCGGGCCTCGGTGGGTTCGGACCGAAGTCGATCGTTGTCCTTGCGGTCTTGGGAGCGGCACCGGGGGTGCTGCCGGGCGCCGCCATGGGAGCGGCACTGGCCTGGTCGCCGCGGACGGTTTGGGAGCGGGACGCGCACCGTAGCCTGCTGGCCGGTGCCGTGGCTGCCGGCACCGTCCTCACCGAGACCGTTCCCCTTGCGCTCGCCACCGATGACGGGCGCTTGATGGGGCTGGGGCTGCTCGGCGCACCTGTAGCGCTGATCACCGGATGGTTCCTGAGCACCCCGATCACCGCACCGCTGCGCAGGGCAAAGGAGGCGGGCGAGCCGTAGGAGTCCCGGTCTATCCGCGCTGGTCGGCATGCCGCCCGGGGGCCTGCCGGCGTGCGTGGCGAAGCAGGTCGCGCGACCGGTCAGGAATCGAGAAGCCCCGGCCGCCGGGCAGCCCCTAGCGTGATGGTCATGGCAACCACCGCTTCCACCGCAGCCCGCACGTCCCTCGCCTCCGTCACCCTCGAGGTGGCCGACCCGGAGGCCGCCCGCCGCTTCTACACCGCCTTCGGCGTGGACGCCCACGTCCACCTGCGGGCGTCCGACGCCGGCTCCACCGGGTTCCGCGGCTTCACCCTGGCGCTCACGGTGTCCGGGCCGGCCACCGTCGACGGCTTCGTCGCCGCCGCCGTGGACGCCGGCGCCACGGTGCTCAAGCCCGCCGCGAAGTCGCTGTGGGGCTACAGCGGCGTCGTCCAGGCCCCGGACGGCACGATCTGGAAGATCGCGACCTCGGCGAAGAAGGACACTGGCCCCGCCACCCGCGAGATCGACGAGCTCGTCCTGCTGATCGGCGTCGAGGACGTCAAGGCCACCCGGCAGTTCTACGTCGGCCGGGGCCTGACCGTGGCCAAGAGCTTCGGCGGCAAGTACACCGAGTTCGCCCCCGGCACCACCGGCCGCGTCACGCTGGCGCTGTACAAGCGCCGCGCCCTGGCCAAGGACCTCGGCGTCCCCGTCGACGGCACCGGCTCGCACCGCATCGTCCTCGGCGGCACCACCGACACCTTCACCGACCCGGACGGCTTCGCCTGGGAAGCCGCCGCGTAACCCACCCACGCCGTCCACGCCGTCCTGCACCGCCCTGTCCCCCTTGCCCGAGAGGAAAGCCACCGTGTCGTCCACGAAGTCGCCCGCCGAGAAGTCCGAGAACTACAGCGGATTCACCGCCGAGGAGCGGGCCGCGATGAAGGAGCACGCCCAGGAGCAGAAGAAGACGGCCGCGCGGCGCGGTGCGTCGAAGGCGGAGAAGGAGGCGGCGGCGGAGCAGGACGTGCTCGCGAAGATCGCCGAGATGCCGGAGGCGGACCGGGTCCTCGCCGAGCGGGTCCACGAGATCGTCAAGGCCGCCGCTCCCGGTCTCGCACCCAAGCTCTGGTACGGGATGCCCGCGTACGCCAGGGACGGCAAGGTCGTCTGTTTCTTCCAGAGCGCGGAGAAGTTCAAGTCGCGGTACGCGACGCTCGGGTTCAGCGACCAGGCGGCGCTCGACGAGGGGACGATGTGGCCGACCGTCTTCGCCCTGAAGGAGCTGACCGCGGCCGACGAACAGCTCGTCCGTATGCTCGTGACGAAGGCGGTCGGCTGAGGCCGACCGGGGGGCGCGACCTATCCGGGCGGGCGAGAACAGATGACAGCGAACAACTTTCAGCGAACAGATGTTGAAATCTGTTCGCTGAAAGTTGTCGTCTGAAAGTTGTCAGCTGTCACCCGCCACTCAGCGCCCCACCCGAGGGGGCTGGCGCAGGTCACCACCGCACAGGCGTGCGAGAGTGGTAGCCAGCGAAGGGAGCGCGCAGGTGCTGATGGACAGGGTGGCGGAGATCCTCGCCGAGGCGGCGGCCGAGGCGGTGGAGCCGCGGTTCCGGGCGCTGGCCGCCGGGGAGGTCATGGAGAAGGCCCCCGGTGAGGTGGTGACCGTTGCCGACCGCGAGGCCGAGCTGATCATCGAGCGACGCCTCCGCGAACTGCTGCCCGTCCCCGTGGTCGGCGAGGAGGCCGTCGCCGCCGACCCCGCGCTCGCGCAGGCGCTGCACTCCGAGCCCGCCGTCTGGCTGGTCGACCCGGTGGACGGCACGTCCAACTTCATCGCCGGCCGCCCCGAGTACGCCGTGATGGCCTCACTGGTGCGCTCCGGCCAGACCGTCGCCGCATGGATCTGGCAGCCCGCCACCGCCACCTGCTACACCGCCGAACTCGGCGCCGGCGCCTGGCGCAACGGCCACCGCCTGACCCGGACGCCGCTGGCCGACGAGCCCGCGAAGTGGCGCGGCACGGTCAAGAGCCGCTTCCTGGACCCGGTGCACCGCAGGCTGCTGGAGACCAACACCACGGCCTTCGGCGAGATCACCCCCGGGCGGCACGCCGCCGGGGTCGAGTACCCGGACCTCACCGAGGGCGCCCTCGACTTCATCCTCTACTGGCGCACCCTGCCCTGGGACCACGCCCCCGGCTCGCTGCTGGTCAGCGAGGCCGGCGGCGTCTCCGCCCGGCTGGACGGCTCCCCCTACCGGCCGGAGGCGCCGGGCGGCGAGGACGGCCTGCTGGTCGCCGCCGACCCGGAGAGCTGGGAGCGCATCCGCGGCATCCTGCTCGGCTGCTGACCCCGGATCACCCCACCCGGACCCGGCCCCCCGCCCGACGCCGGAGCACCCCTCCATCGGCGCCCGGCGGAACGCCGCCGTCCCGCCGCGGCTCCGCCCCGCCGACGTCACCAGACGACCGGCAGCCGCTCCGGCAGCCGCTTGATGAACCCGGGCCGCCAGGCCAGCTGCTCGACCGGCAGGGCGAGCCGCAGGCCGGGCAGGCGCTCGACCAGGGCCGCGACCGCGATCTCCGCATGGGTGCGGCCGAGCGCCGAGGCCGGGCAGAAGTGGCGGCCCGCACCGAAGGCCAGGTGCGGGTTGTGGGTCCGGTCGAAGTCGATCCTCTCCGGGTCCGGGAAGACCGCCGGGTCGTAGTTGGCGCCCTCGACCAGCACCAGCACCAGTTCGCCCTCCTTCACCTCGGTCTCGCCGAGCCGCACGTCCGCCAGCGCGATCCGGGGCAGCGCGTCGCCGATCGACAGGTTGACCCGGAGCAGCTCGTCCACCGCACGGCCGATCAGCTCCGGCTCCCGCCGCAGCCGCTCGGCCAGTTCGGGCTGCTGCGCCAGGTAGATGATCGCGTGCAGCAGGAACGAGGAGGTCGAGACGGCCCCCGCACCGAACAGCGACAGCGCGACGGTAGCCAGCAGTTCGTCGTCCACCCGGTCCGAGACGTCGGGCGAGCGGCGCAGTTCGGCGAACCGGCCGAGCAGACCGTCCTCGGGCTCCGGGTCGGCGTTGAGCCGGTCCAGCATGTAGCCGAGGTCCTTGTACCAGTTGGGCGTCGAACCCTCGAACGGCACCGGGCTGGTGAGGAAGGCGACGTCGATGCCCGACATCAGCCGGCGCCAGTCGTCGGCGGGGATGCCGAGCAGCCGGCAGTGCAGGGCGGCGGAGTAGGGATCGGTGAAGCCGTCGCGCAGTTCGCCGGGGGCGCCCTGGTCGACCAGCGCGTCGATCAGCCGGTGCGCCTCGGCCTGCAGCCAGCCGTCCAACTCCTTGTCCGCGCGCGGCGACAGGGTCTTCATGACGGCGTTGCGCAGGCCGGCGCTGTTGATGTTGCCCATGTTGTTGACCACCTCCGGGGGGATGGTCAGCGCGTACTGGCGGGGCACGCCGGGGTTGGCGGTGTCCTTGAGGCTGAACCGCTCGTCCTCCAGTACCTGCTTGGCCAGTTCGTAGCTGCTGACCAGCCAGGCGGGGTCGCCGGTCATGGTCCGGACCCGGGCGACGGGCTGCTCCTCGCGCAGCCGGTTCGCCTCCTCGGGCAGCACGTCGCCCCTGCGGGAGAGCGGGAAGGTGAGGTCGGTCATGGCTGTGCTCCTGGTGAGCGGAAGAGGGAGGAAGAGGGAAAGGGACGGAGAGAACGAGGGCCGAAAGGACGGCTCAGGCGGCTCGGGCCGGCTGCATGACGGCGGCCGGGGCGGGCCCGGACGGGGCGGCCGGACGGACCACCGCGTACCCCTGGCCGGCTGCCGCCCGCAGGCCCTCGTCCCGGCCGAACAGGACGGGCGTGAGCGGCAGTTGGAGGTGGTAGCAGCTCACCGAGGTGGGCACGCCGAGCAGCGAAGGGGTGTCCAGGAAGAACGGCAGCTCGGCGGCGATGTACCGGATTCCGGCGGCGAGTTGGGGCTCGTTCGGGGCCAGGCCCTCGTCCATCCGGGCGGCCAGGAAGCCGCGCGCCATGCCCTCGGCGGCCTCCCGGAACACCCGGTCGGTGCGCAGCGCGTCGACGGTCCGGCGGTGCAGCCGCCGGTACGCGGGGTGGCCGGCGAAGTCGGAGAGGGCGTGCGCGCGGACGCCGTCGGGCCCGCCGGCCTCCTCGATCCCGCGGGCGATCCGCCGGGCGGTCGTCTTGACCTCCTTGGCGGCGCGCCGCAGGGCGTGCTCGGCGGTGTAGCCGAAGGCCTCGAACTGGGCCTCGACGTGCAGGTCGGCGTGGACGATGTCGATCCGTTCGAACAACTCCCTCCCCCACCCGATGAGTTCGGATATTCGGCGGTGACTGAAATAGCTGTTTCCCGGACTGACGCCGATGAGCAGGTGCTCGCCGCGCCGCCAGATCTCGCCGCAGCGGTCGGAGAACGGCAGTGCCTCGTATGCGGCCGGATCGATGGTGACGGCACTCTCGTCCGGGAGGGTTTCGCGCATGCCTTGCCTCCGCTTTCGCAGGATTGGTCAGGGGATTGGTCTCACGTGGCGCCCGCGGCTTTACCGGGATTCGCAGAAGCGCAGGGCGGGTAGGCGGAGTTCACCCGGATGTAGGGGTGGGACCGCCGCACGCGGATGGCACGCGCCTGGTCAGGCGGTCTGCCCCGGGGAGTCGTTCGCTCTTGGTGGGGCGGCGGCCACATGAAGTTACCGCCGCTCTTCGGGATCTCCGCAAGCCCTGCCGGGGGGTTGGCGGAATTTGATCACCGGGCGGCTGGAATCGGCCTGTACTCCCGCGAAAAGGTATGTCCACGGAGGCTTTCCGGGGGCGGCCGAATATCCCCCGGACAGCATGTCACGCCAGTGTGACTTCCTCCAACATCCCTGCAGGGAAAAGCCGTTGTTTTGGACTGGGCGCGGTGCCGGACGCCGGCACCGCAGGGCTCCGCCGGCTCCGCGCGCCGGACCGGCCGGGCCGGCGGACCCAGCGGACCGACTAGTACTCCAGCTGTAGATCCTGATCTTGCGGGGTGTGAATCAACTGGGCGACCGATCCAGATCATGGAAGGATGCCTGTTCAGGACAGGGGAGGCAGGGCGGCATGGGACTGGACTACAGCTACGAGATCTTCATGCCCCCTCGGAACGTTATGAGGGCACTGACCCGGTTGGCCGAGCTCGCCCCCCAAGGCCGCGACACGCCGCCGCTTCCGGTGACCCTGCCGGGCGGCGAGCAGTTGATCGTGCCGTTCACCTCGAACTTCAAGAGCGAACCGGTCGACTGTTCAGCAGGCGGCACGCTCGAACTGGACACCTCGATCGTCATCGGCGTCGACGACGCGATGCGCGAGTTCTTCCTCCGCGATTCCGACAAGGTCGACGAGCGGGGACGAGTGTCGGTCGGGTACATCTACCTGACTGTCAGGTTCTCCCCCGCCTGGCACCCAAACTTCGCGTCACTGCAGTTCACAGCCGCTACCTCGAGTATGAGCCGGATGTTCGTGCAGTCCGCGAGCGTCAGGAAGGTGTTCACCGACCTCACCTCCACCACCGGCGGTGTGTGCTGCCTACTCGACACCGAGACCGACATCTTCGACATCTGCTGGCTCAACGGCGAGACGTTCAGTGGCGAGACCGTTCCTGGCGCCCGTTTCTCGCGCTTCCACGATCTCGTCGCCGCCTGGCGCGAGCCGGTGGAGTAGAACGGGACGACGCTCGCACGGGATACGGCATACCCTTCCCGGTCAACGCTCAACTGGCCACCTGACGCGCTCACTCACTGGGTGAGGCCGGTCCACAGACGGAGACGGCCACCGTTGATCATCGTCGGTTGTGTGGACAAACGAGAATCAGCCGGTGGCCGTGGGCCACAGCGTTGACCCTGCCCGCTGGCAGGCGATACTCGAGGGCCTGATGGCCAGGGTCGCTGGCCGGTTCGCCCGGGTGGAGCCGCGCCGCCGGGCACGAGCATTCGTGCTGGGTCTGCTCGCCGACCTGCCGAGGAAGAACTGCTGGACGATCGCCGAGCACGCCGGGGACGAGAGTCCGGCCGGCATGCAGCACCTGCTCAGCCGCGCGTCCTGGGACGCGGACCAAGTACGCGACGACATACGGGCCTTCGTCGTCGACCACCTCCGGGAGGAGGATGCCGTGCTCGTCGTGGACGAGACCGGCGACCTCAAGAAGGGCACCCACAGCGTCGGAGTCCAGCGCCAGTACACCGGAACCGCGGGCCGGATAGAGAACTCCCAGGTCGCTGTCTACCTCGTCTACTCCTCCACGGCCGGGCACGCCGCCATCGACCGCCGCCTCTACATCCCCCGCTCATGGACCCAGGACCCCGACCGCTGCCGCGCGGCCGGCATCCCCGACGACCTGAGGTTCGCCACGAAGCCCGCCCTGGCCACCGAGATGATCGCCCAGGCCCTGGACGCCGACGTGCCGGCCGCTTGGGTCACCGGCGACGAGGTCTATGGCGGCGACCCTCACCTGAGCGCCGAGCTGGAAAGACGTCAGGTCGGATACGTCCTCGCCATCTCGCGCAAACGGCCGATCACAACGAGCGCGGGCGTCTTCCCGGCCGGCCTGCTGGCCCACGGTCTGCCGAAGAGGGCCTGGCAACGGCTCTCGGCGGGAGACGGCGCCAAAGGCCACCGCTTTTACGACTGGGCTCAGGTCGACATCGACAGGCCGCCGGGCAGCTCAGGCCATGGGTGGCTGCTCATCCGACGCAACCGGCGTACCGGTGAATTCGCCTTCTACCGCTGCTACTCGGCCCGTCCGGTTCCGCTGACCACTCTGGTCAGGGTGGCCGGGCGCCGGTGGACCGTGAAGGAGACCTTCCAGGCCGCCGAGGGCCTGGCCGGACTGGACGAGCACCAGGTCCGCCGCTGGACGTCCTGGCACCGCTGGACCACTCTTGCCATGCTCGCGCACGCCTTCCTCGCAGTCACGGCAGCCATCGAACGGGCTGGTAGTACGCCACCGTCGGAGCTCGCCCCGCTGACGTGCAGCGAGATCCGACGCCTCTTCGAAGCATTCATCACGCCGGCCCGCGGCCTCGCGCACCGACTCCGCTGGTCGGACTGGCGACGACGACACCAAGCCCGTGCCCGCGCCAGCCACTACCACCGACAGGCAGTCCAACAACCGTGATCAAGATCTACAGCTGGAGTACTAGGCCGGGCGGGTTCCCCGGCCCATCCGGACGATCTCGTGCAGCAGGGCACCGACCTGGGCCGCGGTGGTGTGCGGGTTCAGCAGGGTCAGCTTCAGGCGGACGCGGCCCGGGCCCTCGCCGGGCAGTTCGGTCCGGCCGACGACGGCGCGGCCGGTGCGCAGCAGGGTCCGGCGGAGTTCGGCGTTGACCGCGTCGAGCACGGCCCGGTCGTGTTCGCCGGGCGGGCGGTAGCGGAAGAGCACGGTGGTGAGGACGGGTTCCGTGTACAGCTCGAGTTCGGGTTCGGCACGGACGGCCTCGGCGGCGTCCAGGGCGAGCCGGTGGCAGGCGTCGACCAGCCGGCCGAGTCCGGCGCGGCCGAGGGTGCGCAGGGTGACGGCGATCTTGAAGGCGTCGGCCCGCCGGGTGGTGCGCAGCGACCGGCCCAACAGACTGGGGTAGCCGGCCTGTTCGTCGTCGGCCGGGTTGAGGTACTCGGCGCGGCGGGCGAGCGAGACGTAGGTCTCGGCGCTGCGGACCAGGAAGACGCCGGCTGCGGCCGGCTGCCAGCCGAGCTTGTGCCAGTCGAGGGAGACGGAGTCGGCGCGGGCGATGCCGTCCAGGAGCGGGGCGAGCCGGTCGGAGAGCAGTGCGCCGCCCCCGTAGGCGGCGTCGACGTGCAGCCAGGCGCCGTGGCGGGCGGCGAGGTCGGCGGCGGCGTGCAGGGGGTCGATCGCGCCGGTGTCGGTGGTGCCGGCGGTGGCGACGACGGCGACGGGGGTGTGCCCGGCCCAGGCGGCCTCGGCGAGGGCGCGCTCCAGCGCGGCGGGGTCCATCCGCAGGTCGCGGTCGACCGGGACGGGGACGACGGCGCGCTCGCCGAGGCCGAGCAGGGCGGCGGCGCGCTGGACGGAGAAGTGCGCGGCCTGCGAGGCGATGATCCGGGGGGTGACGCCGGCCGGCACGCCGTCCAGCTCGACGATGCCGTCGAGCTTCTGGTCGCGGGCGAGCATCAGGCCCATCAGGTTGGACTCGGTGCCGCCGGAGGTGAGCACCCCGGCCGCGTGGGCGGGGTCGTAGCCGACCAGGGCGGCGAGTTCGGCGAGCAGCGCGGTCTCCAGCGCGGTCGCGGCGGGGGCCTGGTCCCAGGAGTCCTGGGAGGGGTTGAGCGCGCTGACGGCGAGGTCGGCGGCGGCCGCGACGGCGAGCGGCGGGCAGTGCAGGTGGGCGGCGCAGGCCGGGTCGGCGGGGTCGGCGGCGCCGTGGGCGAGCAGCTCGGTCAGCACGGCGAGCGCCTGCGGGCCGTGGGCGCCGGCCAGCCGGTCGGTGACCCGTTCGGCGAGTTCGGCCGGGTGCCCGGCGGGCAGCGGGCCGCCGCGGCGAGCCGCGCCGGCGTCGAGCGCGTCGAGCACGGTGGCGAGCAGCGGGCCGAGCGCGGCCGGGCCGTTCACCCCGCCGGCGAGTGCGTCCGGCGCGGCGGCGGGGTCGTCGGGCAGGTCGGGGTCCGCGGGCATGCCGGGGTCGCCCGGTCTGTCGGGGGAGCCGGGCCCGTCCGGCCCGTCCGGCACCCCCGGCCCGCCGCGCCCGCTCACCGGCCCTCCCCCGCGCCCGCGGCCGGGCCGGCAACCGAAGTCGCAGCCGGGCCGGCGGGCTCCTCCGCGGCGGCCGCGGCGATGGCGTCGGCGAGCCGGTCGAGCACGGCGTCGGCCTGCTCGTCGGTGATGGTGAGCGGCGGGAGGAGCCGCAGCACCGCGTCGTGCCGGCCGCCGAGTTCGACGATCAGCCCGCGGGCGAGGCAGGCCTCGCGGACCCGGACCGCGAGGGCGGGCGCGGCCGGGCGGGCCCCGCAGGCGTCCGGCTCGGCGGCGGGGTCGACGAGTTCGACGCCGATCATCAGCCCGCGCCCGCGGACGTCGCCGATCGCCGGGAGTTCGCCGGCCAGCGCGCGCAGCCGCGCGGTCATCCGGGCGCCGACGAGGGCGGCGCGGCCGGCCAGTCCGTGCGCGGCGACGTAGCGGAGGGTGGCGGCGCCGGCCGCCATGGCGAGGGTGTTGCCGCGGAACGTGCCGGTGTGCGCGCCGGGCAGCCAGCCGTCGTACTCGGCGCGGTAGACGACGACGGCCAGCGGCAGGCTGCCGCCGATCGCCTTGGAGAGCACCATCGCGTCGGGGAGGATCCCGCTGTGCTCGACCGCCCACATCGCGCCGGTGCGGCCGACGCCGGTCTGCACCTCGTCCACGATCAGCGGGATGCCCCGCTCGGCGGTGATCCGTCGCATCGTGCGCAGCCAGTCGTCGGGGGCCGGGACGACGCCGCCCTCGCCCTGGACGGCCTCCAGGACCATCGCGGCGGGCCGGACCACGCCGCCGGAGGGGTCGTCGAGCAGCCGCTCGGCGTAGGTGGCGGCGAGTTCGCCGCCCGCTTCGCCGCCGACGCCGAACGGGCAGCGGTAGCCGTACGGGTAGGGCAGCCGGACGACCTCGCCGCCGCCCGGCAGCGGCTCCTTGACGGCGACGTTGCCGGTGAGCGCGAGGGCGCCGGCGGTCATGCCGTGGTAGGCGCCGGTGAAGGCGAGGGCGCCGGAGCGGCCGGTGGCGGTCTGCATCAGCTTGAGGGCGGCCTCGACGGCGTCCGTCCCGGCGGGGCCGCAGAAGTGCACCCGGGCCTGCTCGGCGAACTCCCGGGGCAGGCTCTCGAACAGGGCGGTGGTGAAGTCGTCCTTCTCGGCGGTGGCGAGGTCGAGCAGGTGCAGCGGGGCGCCGCTGTCCAGGGTGCGGCGGATCGCCTCCAGGACGACCGGGTGGTTGTGGCCCAGGGCGAGGGTGCCGGCGCCGGACAGGCAGTCGAGGTAGCGGCGGCCGTCGGCGCCCTCGACGGTCATGCCGTTGGCCCGCACCGGGACGATCGGGAACGAGCGGGCGTAGGTGCGGGCGGCGGATTCGCGGACGCGCTGCCGGCGCAGGATGGCCTCGCCGGCCGAACCCTGGGTCTGGGCCTGGCTCCGGGCCTGACTCCCGCCCTGGGGCCGGCCCGGGGTCTGGGCCTGGGTGGGCAGAGCGGCGGACCCGGATGCGGGCACGGCGGCGAGCGTCAAGGCATACTCCCAAGAAGTTAGGTAAGCCTAACTTTACTGCCCTGACCTGGCCGGATACGCCCCTGGCGGCAAGAACCACCCGTGCGGGTGACAAGGAGCCCGATTCCCCAACGAGCGGCCCGGCCGGAGGTTACGGTCCCGCGCGCTACCCTCACCGCATGTCGCCCTCCGCGCCCGACTCCTCCTCGCACCAGGCCGAGCACCAGGCCGAGTACCAGGCCGAACTCGCCCGCACCCGCGAGTTCTTCGCCGCCCGCGCCGCCGGCTGGGACGCCCGCTTCCCCGACGACGGCCCGCGCTACGCCGCCGCGATCGCCGGACTCGGCCTGCGCCCGGGCGATTCCGTGCTCGACGCCGGCTGCGGCACCGGCCGGGCGCTGCCCCTGCTGCGCGCCGCGGTGGGCCCGGAGGGCCGGGTGTTCGGCGCCGACGTCACCCCCGAGATGCTGCACGAGGCGTCCGCCCGGCACGCCGGCGCCGCGGTCCTGCTGCTCGCCGACTGCGCCCGTCTCCCGCTCCCGGACGCCGGCCTGGACGCGGTCTTCGCCGCCGGCCTCGTCTCACACCTCCCCGACCCGGACCGCGCGCTGCGCGAACTCGCCCGCGTCACCCGCCCCGGCGGCACGCTCGCGCTCTACCACCCGATCGGCCGCGCCGCGCTCGCCGCCCGCCACGGCCGCCGCCTCACCCCGGACGACCTCCGCGCCGAACCGAACCTCCGGCCGCTCCTCGCCGCCACCGGCTGGCAGCTGGACGCCTACACGGACACCGACGAGCAGTACCTCGCCCGGGCGACCCGCACCGGCGCCTGACCCGCCCGGCCGGCCCCGCGCCCCGTCCGGACCACCCCCGTCCAGACCACCCGGTACGGACCACCGACCAGGCGGGCGGGGCGGGCCGCCGCTCCGGGCTACCGGCCTCCCCCGCCGCCCGTCCAGCGGTAGCAGAGCTCCGGACGGCCGACGTTGCCGTACTGGGGCTCGCGGGCGGCGAGGCCGGTGTCGACGAGGTGTTCGAGGTAGCGGCGGGCGGTGATCCGGGAGACGCCGGCGGCGGTGCCGGCCGCGGCCGCGGACAGGCCGGAGCGGGCCTCGCGCAGGACGGTGGCGAGCGTGTCGAGGGTGGGGGCGCTCAGGCCCTTGGGGAGGGCGGTGCGTTCGGGGGTGCGCAGCAGCGCGAGCGCCTGGTCGACCTCGTCCTGGCCGGTGGCCTCGCCGGTGCGGGCGAGGGTGTCGCGGTAGCGGGCGTACCGCTCCAGCCGGTCGTGCAGGGCCGCCGCGCTGAACGGCTTCAGCAGGTACTGGACGACGCCCGCCGAGACGGCCTGGCGGACCATCGCGAGGTCGCGCGCGGAGGTGACCGCGATGACGTCGGTGGCGTGCCCGGCCGCGCGCAGGGTGCTGCAGAGCTGGAGGCCGTGCCCGTCCGGCAGATAGAGGTCGAGCAGGGTGAGGTCGACGGGGCGGCCGGCGGCGCGGGCCCGGTCCAGGAAGCGCAGTGCGTCCCCGCAGCTGTGCACCGTGCCGACGGCGCGGAACCCGGGCTCCCGCCCGACGTACAGGGTGTGGGCGGCGGCGGCCACCGGGTCGTCCTCGACCACCAGGACCGTGATCTCGGGCCGGGTCACGGCGCCACCGCCTCGCGCCGCCGGGGCACCGCGGCGAGCGGAAGCCGGACGGTGAGCACGGCGCCGCGGTCCCGGCCGACCTCGACGGTGCCGCCGTTGCGCCGGGCGGTCTGGGCGACGAGGGCGAGCCCGAGTCCGTGCCCGCGGCCGTCCTGCTTGGTGCTCCAGCCGCGCCGGAACACGTCGTCCACGGCCGCCGGGTCGATCCCGGTGCCGGTGTCGGCGACCCGCAGCAGCAGGTGTTCGCCGTCCCGGGCGGTGGTGTCGATCCGGGCGGTGACGGTCACCTCGGGCGGGCCGGGGAAGGCGGCGGAGCCGGCGATCGCGGCGTCCACGGCGTTGTCGACCAGGTTGCCGAGGACGGTGATCAGGTCGCGGGCGGAGAGGCCGGGCGGCAGCACGCCGTCGTCGATCCGGCTGTCCCCGGTGAGCGTCAGTTCCACGCCCCGCTCGGCCGCCTGGGCCGCCTTGCCGAGCAGCAGTGCGGCCAGGACGGGTTCGCCGACGGCGGCGACGACGCGGTCGGTGAGCCGCTGGGCCAGGGCGAGTTCGGCGGTGGCGAACTCCACCGCCTCCTCGTGGCGGCCGAGTTCGATCAGCGAGACGACGGCGTGCAGCCGGTTGGCGGCCTCGTGCGCCTGGGCGCCGAGCGCGTCGGTGAAGCCCCGGACGGAATCCAACTCGCCGCTCAGCGCCTGGAGTTCGGTGTGGTCGCGGAGGGTCAGCACGCGGCCGAGGCCGGTACCGATGGTGGAGGTGTTGAGCACCACGACCCGCTCGGCGGTGAGGTGGACCTCGTCCCGGACCGGTTCCGCCCCGAGCACCGCGGCCACCAGCGCCTCCGGCAGGCCCAGGCCGTCGACCGGCCGGCCCTCCAAGTCGCCGGAGAGTCCGAGGAGTTCGCGGGCCGCGTCATTGCACAGCACCACCCGGTGGCGGCGGTCGAGCAGCACCAGGCCCTCGCGCACCGAGTGCAGGGTGGCCTGGTGGTACTCGTACAGGTGGCTGAGTTCGGCCGGGCCCATGCCGTGCGTGTGCCGCCGCAGCCGGGAGTTGGCGAGGTAGGTGCCGAACCCGCCGACCGCGAGCGCGGCCGCCGCGACGCCGACCAGGGCCAGCAGCGGCCCGCGCAGCTGGGCGGAGATGGACTGCAGCGTGATGCCCGTGCTGACCAGGGCGACCACCCGGTGCCGCTCGTCCAGCACCGGGGTGACCACCCGCACCGAGGGGCCGAGCGTGCCCGTGTACGTCTCGCTGCGGGTCTCCCCGGCGAGCGCCCAGTCGATATGGCCGAGGTAGGGCTTGCCGATCTGCTCGGGCAGCGGGTGGGTCCAGCGGACCCCGGCTGTGTCCATCACCGTGATGAACGAGACGCCGGTGTCCGCCCGCACCTGCTCCGCGTAGGGCTGCAGGACGGCGGTCGGGTCCGGCCCGGTGACGGCGGCCAGGACGGACGGCGAGTCGGCGACCGACCGGGCGACCGCGGTCACCTGGCGGCGGGCCGCGGCCTCGGTGCGGCCGGCGGTGGACAGGTAGGCGAGCACGGCCCCGCCGGCCACCACGGCGGCGACGATGACCACCTGCACGACGAAGAGCTGCCCGGCCAGGCTGCGCACCAGCCGGCGCGGCGTACCGGGCACCGGCCGGGACCGCCGCGGTCGCAGCGACCGCAGTGACCACCGTGACCGCAGCGGCCGCGGCGACCACGGCGGTGCGGCGGGAGTGCGCGGGGGCGGCGGGGACATGTCTGACAGTGTGCACCACCGCCGAGCGGCGTCCAGGGGCCCGGCGGCACCGGGCGAACCACCGCGCCCGGCATCCGGCCGGCCGCCCACCCGCGCGCCCGTCCACCCTCCGCCGGGCCGGCCCGCGTGAACTCTATGAACGCAAACGTGACCTCCGTCACGGCGCACCGCCATAGTTCGGAACGGCCCACCACCCGGGGCCGCCAGGACTGCAGGGCGAAGGAGCCGCAGATGTCGATCACCGGAGCAGGACCGCAGGCGGGGGTCAGACGGAAGGACCGCACCCACTACCTCTACCTCGCGGTGATCGTCGCCGTGCTCGCCGGCGTCGTGGTCGGTCTGGCCGCGCCGGGGTTCGCGGTGGAGCTGAAGCCGGTGGGGACCGGCTTCGTCAACCTGATCAAGATGATGATCAGCCCGGTGATCTTCTGCACCATCGTGCTGGGCATCGGCTCGGTGACCAAGGCCGCCAAGGTCGGCAAGGTCGGCGGCCTCGCACTCGGCTACTTCCTCACCATGTCGACGGTGGCACTGGCGATCGGCCTGGCCGTCGGCAACCTGCTGGAGCCCGGCGGCGGCCTGCACCTGACCGCCGCCCTGGCCAAGTCCGGCCACGCCCAGGCCGCCGCGGGGGCGGCCCAGTCCACCACCGACTTCCTGCTCGGGATGATCCCGACCACCATGCTCTCGGCCCTCACCGAGGGCAAGGTGCTGCAGACCCTGCTGGTCGCCCTGCTGGCCGGGTTCGCGCTGCAGGCCATGGGCACGGCGGGCGCACCCGTGCTGCGCGGGATCGAGCACGTCCAGCGGCTGGTCTTCCGGGTCATGTCGATGATCATGTGGGTGGCGCCGGTCGGCGCCTTCGGGGCCATGGCCGCGGTGGTCGGGGCGACCGGCACCGCCGCACTGAAGAGCCTCGCCGTCATCATGATCGGCTTCTACGTCACCTGCGCGCTCTTCGTGGTCGTCGTGCTCGGCACCCTGCTGCGGCTGGTCGCGGGCGTCAACGTGTTCACGCTGCTGCGCTACCTCGGCCGCGAGTTCCTGCTGATCCTCTCCACCTCCTCCTCGGAGAGCGCGCTGCCGCGGCTGATCGCCAAGATGGAGCACCTCGGCGTCAGCCGCCCGGTCGTCGGCATCACCGTGCCGACCGGCTACAGCTTCAACCTGGACGGCACCGCGATCTACCTGACCATGGCCTCGATCTTCATCTCGGAGGCGATGGACAAGCCGATGTCGCTGGGCGAGCAGGTCTCGCTGCTGGTGTTCATGGTGATCGCCAGCAAGGGCGCGGCCGGTGTCACCGGCGCCGGGCTGGCCACCCTGGCGGGCGGACTGCAGTCGCACAAGCCGGCGCTGGTGGACGGGGTCGGCCTGATCGTCGGCATCGACCGCTTCATGTCCGAGGCCCGGGCGCTCACCAACTTCGCGGGCAACGCCGTCGCCACCGTGCTGATCGGGCACTGGACCGGCGAGCTCGACCGGGAGCGGGCCCGGCAGGTGCTGGCGGGCGCGCTGCCGTTCGACGAGCGCACGCTGGTCGACGCGCACGACTCCGGCCCGGTGCCGGCCGGCGAGGCCCCCGCCGACGTGCCGGACGCCGCACGGCCCGAGCCCGCCGTCATCCTCGGCACCCTCGACACCGCCACCTCCCCCGGTACCGCCTACACCCCGCTCGTCGGCGCCGACCTCAC
>NZ_JBEYVJ010000108.1:0-22657 GCF_040643935.1 Kitasatospora sp. NPDC047058
CCGACGGCCCGCCGGGCGGCGCGGGCACCCCCGCCGGCCGCGGCCGTGGACGCCCCCGCTCACGGCTGCCCGACCACGGCTCCGGCCCCGGCCCCTGTGCCGCCGGCGGCGTCACCCCGGCCCCCGCCTCGCGGCTCCGCACGACTCCCCCGGAACGCATCGCTGCTCACCTCCTCGCACCCCGGCCCCGGCCTTCCTGGCCGGCGGCCGCGCGGGCCGCCGGCCGGGAAGGCCCGGACGACGACGGCGGTGGCGACGCGACGAGGACTCCCCGGGCCCAGGCCCGGGGAGTCCCGTGGTGTCACCACCGCCCGATCGGTCGGACGTCCGCCGGGATCAGCCGGCCCCGGCGGGATCGTTGCCGGCTTCCCCGGCACCGCCGCCGGTGTCGCCGTGCTCGCCGCCGTGGTCGGCGCCCCCGGCGGTACCAGCGGCACCGGCATGGTCGGCGCCCCCGGCATCCCCGGCATCCCCGGCGGTACCGGCGGCACCGGCGTGGTCGCCGTGGTCGCCGTGGTCGCCGTGGTCGCCGTGCCCGGTGTGGTCGGCGCCGTCCGTGATCACCCCGCCCAGCTTCGTGTGCAGGAGGTCCGCCGTGCTGTCCGACAGCACGACCACCCACCGGTCACCCACCAGGTACGACCCGCCGTACTCCTCGGCCCCCGACGTCCAGGTCGTCTGGGCGCCGGTGGTCGGGAAGGTGGCGATCCACACCTCGTCCTCCCCGAGGGTGCAGAGCCCCTGCCGGAGGTCGGTCGTGTCGGCGGTGATGTCGGCCTTGCAGCCGATCCGCTGGGCCAGGTCCTCCACCGAGGCCCGGGAGGCGCCGGCCGACGTTCCCGACGGGCCGAGCAACCCTCCGGTCCCGCCGACCAGTTCGCCGACGCCCAGGACCAGCAGGACGGTCAGCGCGGTCCACTGGAGCGCGCGGCGGACGGTCCTCCGCGGTCGGACGGGGGCCACGGTGGAGTCCCAGGGCATCACTTACCGGTCACCGGCTTCCCGGCGGCGTTGATGGCGAACCAGAGGTTGTCCTTGCCGTTCCCGTTGGCGTCACCGGGGGCCTTGTCGCCCGTGAAGGTGTAGACCGGCTTGCAGTTGACGGACAGCTGCCAGGTGCCGTCGGAGCGCTGCAGCTTGCCGATCAGCTTCGGGTCCACGCCCGACACCTGGCTCGGGTCGACCACCGGCGCGGGCTTCCAGGTCATCGCGCACTGGCCCTCGCACATGGACTTCATCGGCCAGGACGGGTCCTTGGCGAACTGGTACAGCGTCATGCCCTGCGCGTCCACGACGATCTGCCCGAGCTGCGGGTTGGCGGCCACGGAGACCTTGGCCCCGCCGGTGGCCGGCTTCGGCGCCTCGCCGGCCGGCGTCTCCGCAGGGTAGGCCGGCGCAGCGGTGGCCGGGGCGGCGGAGGCCGAGGCACCGGAGGCCGAGGCGGCCGCCTTCTTGCCGTCGGGCGCCAGGGCGAACCAGGTGCCGCCGACGCCCTGGCCCTTGGTGTCACCGGCCGCGGCGTCCTGCGCGTAGCGGTAGACCGGCCAGCCGCCCAGCGTCAGCTGCTTCGAGCCGTCGGCCCGCGTGACCTCGCCGAGCATCCCGGCGTCGATCCCGGTCCCCGCGGTGGAGCCCTCCTTGCTGACCGGCGGCCAGGTCTTGGCGCAGCCGTCGTTGCAGTTGGACATCGGGGGCTTGGCGGTGTCCTTGTCGAACCGGTAGAGGGTGAAGCCCTGGCCGTCGGTGACCACCATGCCGAGCTTGGCGTCGTTGCGGACGGTCAGCGCTCCGCCGACCTGGCCGCCGCCCGCCGGCGCGCCCGCCGACGCGCCGCCGGACGGCGACGCACTGGAACCGCCGTAGGAGCCGTACGAGCCGTAGGATCCGCTGCCGGCCGGCGCGGCGTCCTGCGCCCCGACCAGCTGTCCGGAGCCCGACCCGGAGGAGCTCTTGGCGCTGCTGCTCATGCTGCCCCAGAGGGCCATCACCACGAGCCCGACCAACAGGACGCAGAGCCCGGCCAGTCCGTATCGCTTCGTCAACATGTTCCTTGCCTTTCCATCGGTGGAATGCGGCCTTCCGTGCCTGTGTGCGTGTCCGGTGCTCCGGTCCGGCGCCGCGCGCCGGTCCCCGGAGACGGGACGTGGGTGTCAGGGTCGATAGCCCTCCGGAACCTCTCGGTCGGCCCGCCGCCCGGACGGGCACCGCGGGCGACGCCGCGGACCGCTCCGACGGCACGGGCCGTGCTCCCGGAGGAGCGCCGGCCGCGCCGGCCTCACTGCATCCGCAGCGCGAGCGCGGGACAGCGGTCGACGGCTCGCGCCGCCTGCGAGAGCAGCCTCGCGGGGACGGGCATCACGGCCGCGGCGGGGAACCCGTCCGCCCCCAGCCGGATGACGTCGGGCAGGACACCGGTGCACAGGCCGTGGGCCTCGCAGAGCGTCCAGTCGACGACGATGGTGCCGGCGCTCTCCACCTCCGGCAGCGGCAGGACGTCCTGCGACGGCCGTCCGCAGCCGCCCTGGTACGAGTGCGCGACCAGGTCCTCGTCGAACGCGGCCAGGGACGAGGCCACGAACCGGGCGGCGGCGTCGGGGTGGCTGCACGCCCCCCGTCCGGTGACCGCCCGCATCCCTGCCTGCACCCGGTCGAGCGCACGCTGCCCGCCGCCGCGCACCAGGTCCTCCAGGGCCGAGGTGAGGTCGGGGAGCCCCAGGTAGCAGGGCCCGCACTGGCCGGCCGTCTCGTCCGCCATCCAGCGGGAGATCCTGACCACCTCCCACAGCGGGCAGGTCGTCTGCGGCAGCGGCAGGATGGCCCCGGCGCCCAGCGCCCCGCCGAGGCTCTGGAAGGACTTGCGGGAGATCACGGCCGAGCGGGCCGCGTCGGGGGTCAGCCACTTCCCGTGGTACCCGCCGACCAGCACACCCTGCCCGACGTCCAGCTCGCACGCCGCCAGGACGGTTTCGAGCGGCACCCCAGTGGGAGTCTCGACGATGGTCGCGCCGGCGATCGTGAGCAGCACCGTACCGGGTTCCTCGGGGAGCCCGATCTCGCGGTAGGGCAGCGCACCCCACCGGGCGGCCACGGCGAGCTGGGCGTACGTCTCGGCATTGGAGAGCAGCGTGGGGGCTCCTCCGACACCGCTGTCGCTGGTGCGCACGCCGCCGCCCCGGGGCAGGGCGATCCCGTTGGTGATGCCGCGGGCGAGCGCGCTCCCCTCGCCCGTGACGAACCGTTCGGGCAGTCGCACCACCTCCACCGGCGGCTTCACCGACCTCCGTTCGGCCAGCGCCCGGCGCAGGGACTCCTCGGTGTCGGCCCGGGTGACGCCGATCGCCACCCGTTCCGCGTCCAGCGCGGTGGCCGCGATCAGCGCACCGTCCACCACGATGTGCGGAGCGCGCAGGACCAGCGTGGTGTCCTTCAGGCAACTCGGTTCTCCTTCCGTTGCGTTGACGACGACGACCGGACGGGTGCGGCGCCGGGAGGACGACTTGACGACCGCCCTGAGCTTCCGGGCGAAGGGGAATCCGGCACCTCCCCGGCCGCGCAGGTCCACGTTCTCGGCCAGCTCGGCCAGTTCCTCCGCGCGCAGCGCCGGCAGCTGGCCGTGGACGAGGAGGTGGGAGCGGTAGTCGACCCGGTCCATGCTCTCCAGGCCGGCGAACAGGACCGGCCGTCCGAACCACATGACCGGCGGGGGGTAGGTGCTCACCCGTCCTGCCGCCTCCGTCCGAGTCCGACTCCGGCCAGGCCCGGCCCGGCCGCGAAGGCCCGGCCGACGGCCAGCCCCGGCCCGCCGGTCACGGCCGGCCCCGCGACCACCGGCATGCGGACGGTGGCGGCGTCGGGGTCACCCACCGGCAGGCGCGGCCCGGGGGCCCCGGGCCCGCCGGCGTCCGGCGGGAGCGGCCGTACGGGGGCCTGGCGCGGGCCGGAGCGGTCCTGGAGGAGCAGCCGGACCGTGAGTGCGGCCGCCACGCCCACGACGGCGACGCCGTACAGCATCACCACCCAGGGGGCCGCGAGCCGGCCCGACTGCAGCCCGTGGACCAGGCCCGCGCCCCAGGCCGGGTACGAGAACAGGTGGATGACCCTCCACCGGCGCGCGTCACCGGAGCGGGCGAGCCTTCCCCGGGCCGCCCCGGCGAGCGCCACCGCGGGGAACAGGTACCCCGCGACGGTCCCCAGTCCGAAGACCACCGGCTTGACCGGGTCGGCGAACGGCACGAAGGCCGCGAGCGCCCCGATCTGTCCGACGATCAGCTTCATCCAGACGTGCAGGGCCAGGAAGACGACGCCCGCCACGCCCATCGCGCGGTGGACGGCCTGCGCGACGAGCCGGTGCACCGGGCTGAGGACCAGCCGGTCGGTCGCCGCCAGCCCCCACAGGACCGCGGAGGTGAACGACACGAGTGCCAGCACACCGACGGCGAACGTCAGGAACGCCTGCAGTTTGGAATTGACGACGATGGCCGTCACGCCCAGACCCGCCGTCAACAGCGGCAGGAACGACCACGGACCCGGCCGTTTGCGGCCGCCCTCCGGGGGCTGCTCGCCCTCGGCCGCCACGCGCGCCCGGCCGGCCCGCTCGGCGCCCGCTGCCGGGCCGAACCGCCGTGACCGCCGCCTCTGCCCTCTCACCATTGCTGAGCCCTCCGGCCTCGTCCTGGACCTGCTGTCGAATCCGATGTCGGGATCCCGGCGCCGGCCGCGCGAGGAGCTGCGATCGCTCCCCCGCTCCGGGCCGCGCCCTTCCGTTGCTCTCCGGGAACCGGCCCGCTCCGTGCGGGCCGGCCCCGGAAGGGGCGGTCACCCGCAGCGACGCCCCTGGTTGATGCAACTGACCATCTGGTCCAGCAGGCCCTTGTTCATGTTGTTGATGAAGTCACCGTGATCGGTGATCGGGTTGTGCAACTGCTCGGGGAAGCTGTCGACGGCGAACCGGACCCCGGCCGGCACGTCGTAGGCGATGCGCTGCGTCAGCTGCGGGATCGCCTTGAAGTTCTTCGGGCACGCACCCGACTTGTCGGAGAACGCCGTGTGGGTCCGGTGGTTGGCGCTGTCGATGTTCTTGCCGTCCCAGCAGTCCGGGAACTTCAGCGTCCGGACGACCCTGCTCCCCTTCGGGCAGATCGGGTACTTGTCGACGAGCTGGCGGTTCTCGAAGCCCGTGCAGCTCCACGACGCGTGGGCGTTCGCCGGCCCGTTGGTGAAGGCCTTGGCGTCGCCGGTGATGATGCGCAGGAACTGCTTCATCGGCTGGACCTGGTTCCCGACGGCGGAGGTGTACGTGATGTTCGCCTCGGCCGGCTGCAGGATCCGCCCCACGTTCTTGTCCTTGCCGCCACCGGGCGCCTTGGCGTCCTTCTCGTTGGTGCCGTCGAAGACGCGCAGGACGGGCCAGTAGTACGCCGAGGCGTCACCGTTGGAGCAGGTGGTGCCGGATGCGGCGAGTTTGGCGTTGGAGGAGAACGCGTCCGTGGCCACGTTCCCGACGTAGTCGTGCATGTGGTGCGCGCCGTTGCTCACGCCGGGGGCGACGATCACGTTGTCGGGGTTGAGGTGGCGGTTCTCGTTGCGCCCGCACTGGGACGTGAAGGAGCCGGTGGCCGACCCCTTCTTGGCGGGCGCCGTCACGTTCGGGGAGACGCTCTTGATGTCGGTGAACCCGTTCTTGGGGAGGGACTTCACCTGCGCGGCGGCCTTGGTCTCGGCGACGGCGCCGCCCATCCCGTCGGCGCTGAAGCCCTTGGCCGCGTCCTGGACCACCAGGTCCTTCCTGACCGTGCACCTCGCCATGCCCGCGAGGTCCTGCGGCAGGCCGGAGTCGGGACCGGCGCTGTCCGACAGCTTCTTCAGGGTGTCCGCGCGCTTGTTCGCGAGATCGTCCATGACGCGCTTCTCGTTGTCGCCCGGAGCGGACGCGGCCAGCCGGTTGTAGGCGTCCGCCACCTGGACGTCGAGGTCGGCGAGGTTCTTGTCCACCGAGTCCTGGGACGCTTCCGGCACCTCGTTCAGGGCGACCCCGGCGTCGGCGCAGGCGACGGTGCCGACCTGCGGGGACGCCGTCCGGGAACTCCACGGCCGGGTGCCGGCGAAGGCCACCGCCGTGATCGTCCCCACCGCACCGGTGCCCAGGACCACTGCCAGCAGCAGGGCACCGGCCCTTCTCTTCTTCGCACCGCGTTTACGGGTCTTCATGTGATTCACACTCCTCAGACGGGATCGGGCCTGCCGTGCAGGCCGCGGACAGCCCCCAGCGGGTCGTCGCCCGAGCGGGGTCGTCGCCCGGTGGGGTCGTTGTCCAGCCGGGTCGTCGCCCGGCGGGTCGGCGTCAAGCGGGTCTGCGTGCGGGTCGGCCTCTAGCGGGTCGACCCGGCGGGCGCCGGCGGGCGGCTCGCCGACGGAGCGGCCGAGCCGGACGGCAGCGGGGTGAGCTTGTCGAAATCGACGAGCCGGGTGTCCTCCAGGACGTTCATGTGGTCGAGCACCGTGCCGTTGGCCGTGTTCGCCAGGTCCCGGACCGTGGAGTTCTGGGTGCCGGCCCGCACCTGGGCCAGCACCGCGAACACCTGTCCGTGGGCACTGCGCAGGAGGTTCGCGAAGAGCTGGTCGAACTCCGGGCCCTGCGCGGCCTCCAACTGCCTCAGCCAGCCCTGCTGCTGCGCCGAGGGCTCGCTGGGCACGTCCAGGTCCAGGATCCGGGCGGTGGACAGCGCCGCCTTGTCGAGGTCGGTGTGGCCCTGGACCAGGTGCTGGCCGGCCGTCTTGACCTCGGGGGTGGTGCCCTTCGTGAGGGCCATCCGGCCTGCGGGGATCTCCCACAGTCCCGCCAGTCGCACCCGCTTGACGAAGTCGCGGTCGAGGTTGGTGAGCGGCCCGGTGGGCGTCTGCGTCACTCCCAGGTCGTCGCTCACCGGGGCGCTGCGATAGGAACCGACCGACTTCGCCACCGGGTACACCAGGGCGGCCGCGGTGAGGAGCATCGCAACGATGATCAGAAGGGTGGCGGACGACCGCGGAAGGCGGCTCACCAGGGGGAGGCTGTACGCGGCCGCTACCGGTCCGCGCTTCTTCCTCAAAGATGACATGGGGCTCTTCCTCCACCGCACCCGGAGGATCAGGGCCGCGCGGAACCCGCGGGACCGGTCGGGGCGGGTCTCGGTGGTGCTCGCGGCGATGACCCGCCTGCAACGGTCCACGGGCGGCGTGGCGACGAGGGATGACGCGGCAGCGCGGAACGGCTGCCACGGGGGGACGGCCCGGCTTCGGATGTCCGGTGCCGTCGGGAAGGGTTCACGGCCTGGTCCACCGGATCCACCGGATCCACCGGCCCGGCGGACCACGGACGCGGTCGGCGGCCGGATCTCGGGCGGGGAACGACGGACGGGTGCCTCGGACGGTGTGCCGAGCGGGTGACGGCGCCCCGGCCTGCTCCCTTGCGGGCCGCGGGGGCGGACGCGCAGGGGCGAGCCGTGCATCGCCGACGAGGGACGGGGGCGACGCGGGAAGCTACCCGCGCCGGACGGGGCCGGCGGCTAGCGGGCCGGCGTCAGCGGGTGGGCCGCAAGGGCCGGGCCGCGACGGGTGGGCCTCAGCGCCCGGCCGTCCGGCCGTTCCGCTGGGTCACGGGTGTCTGGAGCAGGGACAGCATCCCGGCTCTGCGGCGCAGGCGCGCGTACTCGGCCGCCATGATCTGGATCTTCAACGCCAGCAGGAGCTCGAACCTGGCCCGGGGATCGCGCAGCCCGCTGCCGAAGATCTTCTCCAGGCTCCGCAGCCGGTTCCGGACGGCCTGCGGGTGGATGCGGAGCAGCCGGGCGGCCGGGAGTGTGCCGCCACCCTCCAGCCAGGCGAGCAGCGTCTCCTCCGTCCACTCCCGCTGCTGCGGTGTCAGCTCGGCCAGGCGGGCGAGCCACTTGGCGGAGAGGCGACCCGCGAGCAGCGGGTCCTGGAACAGCAGGAGCGTCGCCAGGTGGTCATCGACGAAGTGGATCCCGCCGGAGGCGCCCTGCGGCACCATCGTCAGCAGCTTGCGGGCCCAGCCGAGCGAGATCACCGCGTCCTCGACCGGCACGACCGGCCCCAGCACCGCGGTCCGGCCCTCCAGCCAGAGGGCGAGCACCCGGCGCATGCCCGGCAGCGGGTCGGGGATCAGCAGGTGGGACAGGGTCCCCTTGGTGCCGGCGATGACCTTCGCTCCGGAGAGGCCCTGGGGCGGCGTCCCCGGCAGCGAGTACAGCGCCACCGCCTGGACCGTGGCCGGCTCGCGCCGCACCCGGCCCGCCTGGGAGCCGTGACCGGTGCCGGTCCGTCCCGCCGTGCCGTGTGCCGTGCCGCCGTGGCCCTTCATGCCGTTCCGGCCCGCCGTCCCGTCACGGCCGGCGGCGCCGTGGTTCACCGTGCTGCCGTTCCCCGCCGGGCCGCCGTGACCGGCGAGCCGGCGTTGCGCGGGGTCCCGGCGGGCCACGGCCCCCGGCAGGGCGAGGTCGCTCATCGCGACCCCCTTCCCGCGGCGCCGAGACTCCCGTCGTCGGAGCCGCCCGGGATCGCACCGGCCCGGTCGGCCCGGACGGGACGCGACCCGGCACACCGCGACCGGGCGGCCGCCGTCCCGCCCGCGGCCCTCCCCAGCACGAAGAGTTCGTACGGAGTCGGCACCGGCGACCTGCTGACGGAGCATGCTTCCCGCATGGCGACACCTCTCTCTGGAAACCGTCCGCCCCAACCGGGCCGGACATGTTGAGAGACGGGCCGCCGGAGGTTTCGTCCCGCGGCGTTATCAATCCGTTATCTTTCTCGCGGCGCCGCGAACCCCCCGTCCGCCGCCGGATCCGTTGCCCCACAAGGGCCGCACGGGCACGCACCAGTGAGGCGGACGACCGTGCAGGAACGTGCACTTGACGCAACCTCGCCCGCTCCGGCCACTCCCGGCCGCCCGAGACCGCCGCCCGCACATCTCGCCGGGAACAGCTGACGCACCATCACATCCCCACGATCGCCGACCGCTTCGCTCCGGTCAGGAGGGATCACCGCCGGAGCAAGGGAGAGCCGCGTTGGGCACCCGAACCGACGAACGCCGTTCCGCCCCCGCGGTTGTATCGACCGAACAGGTATTCTCCGGGTTGCTTGTAGGCTGTGGCCCCCATCAGGGGATGACAGGTGCTGCGGGAGCCCGTCCCGCGACCCGCAGACCCGCATGCCCTGGACCACATCCACGCGATCGGGGCCGTGATGCGACTCAACCTGAACCAGCTGGCGATCTTCGCGAAGGTCATCGAATGTGGTGGGTTCTCCGCGGCGGCCCAGGTGCTGTTCCTGAGCCAGTCCTCGGTCTCCAAGCAGGTGCAGAACCTGGAGGCGTCCCTGCGAACCGTCCTGGTCGACCGCTCGGGCCCGAAGATCCGCCCCACCCCGGCCGGACGGGTCCTGCTCGCCCAGACCAAGGAGATGCTGGCGCTGGCCGATCACGCCGTCGGCGCCGTCCAGGCGGCCGCGCGCTGGCCGATCGAGCGCCTGGTGGTCGGCAGTACGGCCGCGGTCGGCGACTACCTGCTGCCGGCCGTGATGCAGGAGCTGCGGCGCCGCGAACCCGACGGGCTGTTCACGGTGGTGGTCAACAGCCCCGAGTGCCTGGCCGGCGCGCTGGAGCAGGGCCGGATCGGCGTCGGCGTGGCCGACGGCCCGCTGCCCCCCGGCCGGTACGAGTCCAAGCAGCTGGCCAGCGACGACATGGTGCTGATCTGCGCACCCGACCACCCGCTGGCCGGGCAGGAGGTCATGCCGGCCGAGCTCGCCTCCGAGTCCTTCCTGCTCCTCGAACCGGGCTCGCAGACCCGGCGGCAGCTGCTGGAGCTCCTGCACACCTGGGACCTCGTCGGCGCGCGCACCCTCGACCTGTGGGGCACGGAGAGCGTCCGCGAAGCCGTCCGCATCGGTCTCGGCGTCAGCCTGGTCCCCCGGCGCTCCGTCCGCTTCGAGCTCCTCCACGGCATCCTCGCCGAACTCCACGCCCACCCCGGCCCGGCCCCCCGTACCGTCACCGCCAACTGGACCCTCGCCCGCCCGCTCTCCAGCTACGAGGAACTCCTGCTCTCCCTGCTCCACGAGGTGGCCGACGCCCCCGCGCCGACCACGCCCCACCGCCCCGCCGAACTCGTCACGGACTAGCCCGGCCGCCAGCGGGCGGCAGGCCTGCCCGTGCCGCCGGGTGCACTTTCCGTGCGGCGGATTCCCCGTCGCCCTCGATGCGCCGTTCACCGCCGGCGACGAACAAGCCCCCCGGTGTCCGCACTCCTGGTCCACGACGGTCAGGTGCGCCTGCTCTGGCGCCGGCGTCACCCGGGCGGGCCCGCACACCCGGATGCGCATCGCCGGACCGTCGACCATGCCGCAGCCGCGCCGTCCTGCGCTCCGCCCTCACTCCTGCGGTGAGCTTCGCTGTTCGGGTGGTGTCGGACCGCCGACCGGATGAGATCAGGGCCCCGTCGGCAACCCGGGACCGCCGCATGGTGCATGGGTGGAGAAGGCGCTTCGGCGCCCGCCCCCTGTCCCCAACTGCGGAGCATTCATGTCACCGCTGTCCGTGGCCCGTCGCCTGTTCGCCCGTCTCCTGCTCCCGCTGCTCGCTCTCGCCGCCGCGCTCGGCGGCCCCGGCGCGTCTCCGGCCGTTGCGGTCACCACCGGCGTCCTCGCGGGCGTCGACTGGGACGCTCTCGCCCGCTGCGAGAGCGGGGCCCGCTGGCATGCCAACACCGGGAACGGCTACTACGGCGGGCTGCAGTTCGACGTGGCCACCTGGCGCGGCAACGGCGGCCTCGCCTACGCGCCCCGCGCGGACCAGGCGACCCGCGAACAGCAGATCACCGTGGCCGAGACCCTGGCCGCACGCCGCGGCCTCGCGCCGTGGCCCGCCTGCGGAGCCCGTGCCACCCGCGGCACCGACCACCCCACCGCCCGCGCCGGTACTCACCCCCGCGCCCACACCCAGCGCCCGGCGCAGCCACGACCGCACAGCCCCGCGACGTCCACGCTCGGCACCGACGACGCCTCCGCAGCAGACGAACCCTCAACCAGCGCGGAAGACCGGGACGCGGACAGCCCGGGCACCTGGACGGTGCGTGCGGGCGACACCCTCGACGGCATCGCCCAGGCCTCCGGTACCCCCGGCGGTTGGCCCACCCTCCACACGCTCAATCACGAGACCATCGGGGACGACCCCGACCTGCTCCTTCCCGGCCAGGTCCTGATCCTGAGCTGAGCTGCCCCGGTCCGGCCGGTGTCGCCGTGGGCGGATGCGCGGACGGGACCGGTTGCCCCCTCGGACGAGGTGGCGGCAAGCGGGCCGGCGAACCCTTCAACGACCGGGTCGCTGCCGTTCTCGAAGCCGACGACGGCGAAGCCCGCTGCTCCGGTGTCCCATCACGTTCCTTTCCCTGCGCGAGGGCCCAGGGTGTCCCCGTCTGCCCATCTCGACTGCAGGGGCGCGTTGTTGACGGCCTGTCTCGCAATATCTCAACGCTCAGAACCTCCACGAGATGGGCCTTGACGCGGGAAGTTCATTCCGGCCAACATCCTCTACCGGCGAGTAGAGAAGTCACCGCGGGAGGCCCCGACGCCCGCTCGGCAAGCCGTGGGAGCGCGATTTCCGCACTCGAATCCGCCTCCGCGACATCAATTGCCCGTGGCTTTCCGGCTACAGCCTGCGACGTTCGCGCCCCGCCACCGCGCCGCGTGGTGACCGATCGACCACAACCCCACCAGGGGCGCACCGAGGAGAAGAGATGTCGGATTCGGTGACCGACGTGGCCACGGATGCCGAACTGGCCCGCATGATCCGGGAAGGACGCGAACAGGACTCCGCGGCACTCGCCGGCATGGCACACCGCCACAGGGAGTCGGTGGTGGCCTACGCCAGACTGTTCTGCGGGGAGGACCGCGCGGCGGAGGAGCTTGCGGACGAGTCCTTCGAGCGGACCCTGGAAGCCGTCCGCGCCGACGCCGGGCCGACGGCGAGCTGGCGGCCGCACCTGCTGGCCGAGGTGCGGAGAGCCGCGGCCGGGTGGGCCGACACCGGGCGCGAGGCGAGGCTGAGCGCCGGCTTCCTCGCCTGGCTCGGCACGCTGCCCCGGCCGGATCCGGCGGCCCCGTCGGCGCGGACGGCGGCCACGGCAGCGGAAGCGGATTCGTTCCTCCTGCGCGCGTTCCTGAGCCTGCCGGAGTACCGGCAGGCAGCGCTGTGGCACTGCCTCGAGGAGCCCACCGGTCACCCGCCGGAGCCTCGACCGAAGCCGGACGTACCGGCCCGGCAGATCCTCGACGACGCCTACCTGCAGGTGCACGCCGCGCGGGTCCCCCATCGGTCGTGCCGCCACCTGACCGCCGCCCTGGGCGAATTCGTCCGGAACGGCACCTCCGACGACACCACGGACCTCGACCGTCACCTCTCGCGGTGCGACAGCTGCGGTCACGCCCGAGCGGTCCTGGCCGCCATCGACCTGTGGCAACGGCCGGTCCTGCTCCGGGGATTGCTGCTGTGGACGGGAGAACCGTCATCGCCGCCCCTGCCGGTGGTCGTGGCCGACGCCCGGCCGGTGCCGACGGCCGCACCGCGATCCGCTCCCCTCGGCCGAGTGTGTCCGCCGCACGCCACCGGCCACCGCCCTGGTGGGCGACGCGCACTGGCGTCCCTCACCGCCGTAGGGGCCTGCGCAGTGGCGGCGCTGCTCGTCGCCGGTGTGCTTCTCACGACCACGGGCCCGGCAACGCGCCCTGCACTGACCGGCACCCACCCACTCCCCGGCTCCGCAGGGCCGACACCCCTGACGAGCCCCGCGAGCACGGGAGCGATGACCCCCACGGACTCGCCGTCGGCCACTTCGTCGCCCCCTCCGTCGCCCCCTCCGTCGCCAGAAGCCCCGACCCCCTCGGCACCGGCCTCCCCGTCTCGCAGCAAGTCGACCGCTCCCGCCACGGCCTCCCCCACCCCGTCGCCCCCACCGCCGACCGTGGTCGTGGCACCGCCACCGACCGTGCCCGTCGGCCTCACCCTCCTCAACAGGAGCTCGGGACTCTGCGTCGGCATCGCCGACCGCAGCGCCGACAGCCCGCTGCAACTCCAGCAGTGCACCGGCCAGACGTCCCAGCGCTGGGAGCGCCTGGCAGCCGATCAGGACGTCTACCGGCTGCGCAACGTGGAGACGGGAACATGCCTGGACGGGACCACCTACGGCGGGAACACGGTCGCGGTGATCCTTCGAAGCTGCCGGTCCGGTGCACAACGCGCCCAACAACTCTGGCGGTTCGAACCGGACGCCAAAACCGGCGCCGTCCGGCTGTGGTTCGTTCCACCGGTCCCGTCCAGCGACTACGCCTCCCACCTGCTCGGCCCGTACAACTGGCCGGAGGCCGACCCACCGCGCATCGGATCACCCTTGGTCCAGCTGCCCGACTACTACCACTCCAGCAGCTTCCTGTTCACCATGGCGTGAGCAACTCGCGAGCACGGCTGGACCTGGCAAGTCCTCCCAACCGCTCCCGCCGGACGACCAGCAGCAGCCCGGCGGTCCCTGCGCCGACAAAAGGAGAACGGTCGCCGCGCCGACGCGGGGCCGGCACCGGCGATGACGCACACCGGCGCGACGCAAACGCCGACCCTCATCAACTGTCCCCGATGCGGGGGTGCGGCAAGGGGGGTGCATCCGGCCCGGCCCCGGGGAGGTCAGTCCAGCTCCAGTCGTTCTGGTTTGCGAGCCGTCGCAGTTGACCTTCGTTCTTCGGGGTCCGGAGAATCAGCCAGGTTCCTTCGACGCGCTCACCCATGCGGTTGAGCGCAACGTAGACCGGATCGGCCAACGCACCAGGGTCGACGGCCCGGACCTCGAGCCAGTCGTCCCAGCGCGACACATCCACCGCCGCGGCGTCACGATCACCGACCTCCCTCTCCGTGAAGAGCGCCCCCTCCTGCTCCGCAGCCGGCGAGATGCCGTACTCGTTAGGGGCAAGGTTCAGCGGCGTGTCCTCGCCGGTAACGATCCGATAGCTGCGGCCCCGGACTCCGAGCATCCTTCGCACTTCGTCGAGTTCGGGTTCCAAGGTGCCAACCCTGGCGGGACACACGGCATAGTGGATCACCCGACACCGTCCCGCCTTCCGGCCGGGACGCACCAACCCTTCGTCATCCTCGTGCCAGGCGACCCTGGCTGGGACTCGATAGCTGGGCAGGTCCTTGGGCTGCAGGGGAATCCACTTACCTCCGGTGGACATCTTCCACTCGACCGTGGTCAAGCATTCCTTGCAGCGCGAGTAGGGAGTGTAGTTCTCTCCCACCGGCCTGCCGATCGCGCTGGCCCAGGTCTCCAGAGCCTGTCTGCGGGCGTCGCCACCCTCATCGTTCCTAGCCATTTCCGGAAGGCCTCGCAGTTCTGACGCATCATCAAAAACTGTTCAGCAGCAGAATAAGCGGCCGTTCCCACGGCTGGTCGTTTCTCGCACAGGCCGTTGACGCCCTGGGATCGCTCGACCACCCGGAGCAGCCCCTGGGACGCCGAGATGACACCGACCTGGAGCGGCCTTCCGAAGCCGGCCGGCGCGCTCGGGCGCCCGGCCGTGTCTCCGCCCGCGGGCGGAATCCAGTCCTCAAGCCTGGCGAGGTCCTCCAGTGATCGGCGCAGCCGTGCGCCGGACGCCCGTGGGACTGCCTACCGGAACCGCAAGTGGGCCAACTTGGGCCGGAGATCTGGTCGGGGACGGCCCACCCTCGCCTTGGTGGCAGGAGTCTCGTCCTCCCCAACGTCCTGGCGGAGGATGTCGACGAGGCCCTGAACCGCCCAGCCCGGCAGGGCCATGGCCGACGGGACCAGGAGCTTGGCTTGGCAATGGACGGCTCCCTCCTTGAAGACGGCTTCGATGATCCCGACGAAAGTGTCGTCCCCAAGGAGATCGGGGTGTCGGCCGCCACATCGGCCAGGTGCTCGGTGTCGGGGAGGATGACGGAGACCGCGGCGGGCAGGGTGCCGTTGCCCGCTGCGCGGGCGACCGCGCTGCGGGTGGCGGTCTCGTACCAGCCGGATCCCTCCACTACTGCCGATACTGCGCAGGTCAGGCTCCTCTTATGACCGGGGCCTGGATCGCCGGGCTCGAGAAGCTGGCCACCAGCCTGGTCCTGCGCTCGCAGGGGGATTTCGGCAGCTGGGGCGACGTGGTGCGCTTCGCAGCGTGCACGGCGGCCCGGATCGTCGAGGTCTCAGGGGCGCGCCGCAAGGACATCGACCGCAAGCGGTGGACGTGGGACCTGTGCTGGCAGACCACGACGGCGCCCGGCGGTCTGGTGGACAAGGGGATCAAGGGGATCAAGGGGATCAAGGGGAAGCGTCGCCGGACGGTGCCGCTGATCCCCGGAGATCCGCGAGCTGGTGGCGTGGCGCCGGGACGTTATCAGTCAGGACCCGATGACGCGATTGTCCCGGACCGGCGCTCGATCGAGCTGGTCGGCGAAGCGCTGAGCGCGCACCTGAGCGGGCCCCGCGAGACCCCTGGTCCCGAAGTGGTCCCGCCGATGCCCCCCGGCCGCCACCTGCGGCTCGTGTGCTGACCCGCCCTCGGAACGGCAAAAGCCCCGCTGGCCTGGACCTTCGTCCAGTCAGCGGGGCTCCGACATCACTGTCGGGACGACAGGATTTGAACCTGCGACCCCTTGACCCCCAGTCGCCCGGCGATGTTGACCTCAACCTGCCGTGCGCTGAACGGAACGCGTTGTCCGTGTTGCAGGACGAGGCCCGTGCGAGTCGATCTGCCGGGTGTGGTCCCTGGTTCGTCCCCAGCAATAAGGCTACGTCTCCCGATCTGCCGACCACTGTGGTGCGCTGCCAGAGGCCCCGGGGACACTCCCAGGTGCCGCCCCACCATCCAGGACATCATCCGGCCCGCCACCGGCCGCAGCCGGCGAGGGGGCGAGATCATCGGAATCCACCAGCCTGGTCCCCGTCCCGAACGGGCGACGGGACAGCAAGCCGACATCCGGCTGGGCCCTGCGGCTGCGTCGTATGACCATCGGCAGGCCCTGCCGGCGGGTCACCTACCGGCGAGCCATGTGCATGCGCATCTCGCTCTCGGCGTCGACGATCAGGTCGCCGGACAGATCGACTGTGACGCTGTGGACGGTGCCGGTGAAACGGAACGGCGCCCGACAATCGAGGCTGATGGCCGAACCGGCGTGGGCGCCGCAGGCCATGCCACTCGGATTGAAGGCGATCGGGGTGGTGACCGACATATCGGCTCGCGGGGACGTTAGGCACACCGCTACGACACCGTCCGACGCCACTCCCGGCTCGGACACCGCAGCCCCGTCGCCTACGCGAGCAGGCTCAGCACGACATCAACTTCGCTGACCGAGGCCGCATAGCCCGTGTCCAACATCCGGGTCAAGGCCCCTTCGCGCAAGGAATCACGCTTTCGTTACGCTTCGGAAGTGAAACTGCAGTGCGTAGCGATATTGGCTGACGGGCACGCAGGTGCGAAGCCCTACCCATGCGCGTAGCCTAGGAATCGAGGAACGCGCTCCCGCCACTTCTCGCCGTGGGGAATTCTGTATCTCATGAGCAAGGGTGTGAGGCTAGAGTCATGCGCGGACGAGGCGAAGCCCCTTGAATATTCGAAGATTGGCGCCTCTCGTTCCAGCTCGCGAAGGGAAGTTGCCAAAGTGAAACTGAGCCCCAATGCAAAAGCAACGCTGGTGGACGGCATAATGCGCCGCACAGTAACCATACTGAGGGCCAAGGACAGCCGCAGCGGCCAGGAAGTTCTTGTGGTCGATGAGATCGGGCGAGAATCCTGGGTTCAGGCCAGTCAACTAGAGCCTCCCGTTGAATGGGTGCAACCTACCGACCTTCCGAATTATCTGCCGCGGGATTAATGGGCCTCACTTGATTAGGGCTGCGGCTATGTGCATTCACGCCCGCGACCAGAGGATGTATAACACCTCCTGCCGCCTCACCCAAACTGCTCATTGCAGCCTCTATGATGACTATGGATTGACTGAAAGAAGCAACTCCAAAGGAAGCGCAAGAAACACCTCTCTATCTTATAGGTGATTTCAGTGGGTGACGACTACGCATCCCTGTCGACTGACGAACTATGCAAGATATTAGTTCTCGCCGACCGCGAGATGGACACCTGGACGGTGCAGACCATAATCAAAGTACTGGTCGATCGGTATCCTACGATGCAGCACGATCTTGTAAAGTGGGCCGAAGATCCAGTCCAGAATGCCAAAAACTCGCTCCCTCGCGTGGTCGGGATATCTCTACGTGATGTACTCGCCAGCGACACGCTGACATTTATGGGATCGCGTTAGAGCCGCTACTGCCCACTCGCAGATTCATTAGCGGACAAGTTCCGATAGAGAGGCCAGGGTCGAGGCTCGCAGGCAACCGGCGGAGCACATACAAGCGCTTCGCTTCGCCAGTTGCTATTGAGGAGGGTAACCCGACCTCCTACAGTCAGCGGTGACGCTCCAGAGTAGATCACCGCGGCAGCACCAGCTGATCGCTTCGGCCTGACGCGCTGGGCGCGATAGGCCAAAGGTTGCACGGAGCGATGAAATGGAGAATTCAGGGTTTACAGAAGGCGTGGATATCGGACTCCCGGCCGATAGAGCCCGACTTGAGCGGCTACTCAGCGAAAGCTCTGGGTCGCTTAATGAGCGGGCGCGAGCGCTGGTCGAGTTCTCGATTGAGCTGGCAGTTGCCGCTCGCAGCCTTGACATCGGGATGCAAGCCGCAAGTTCCGCTCTTACATTGCTCGACCAGGAGACGGAACCTGATCTCGTGCTCCGCAGCTATACCCACATGCAAGTAGGTGGGTTGGCGATGCAGCTAGGGGAATATGAGCAGGCCCGATTCCACATGGACCGGATGCGTCACTTCGCCGAGGCCGCTGGGGATCCCCAAGCACAGACGCGAGCGGAAATATTGCTGGCTAACCTCGCCAAGGCCCGGGGTGACCTGGCACAGGCACAGCAGCACTGGGGGAACGCGCTTCCCCTGCTCGAGGACGTAGACCAACAAAGTGGTGCACACTGGTTCATGGGAACGCTTGCCGCTGACCGGGGACACATAGCGGAGGCAAAGGAGCACGCGGAGCAGGCGCTGACTTTCGCAAAGAACCCGGTAGCCCAGGGCGCGGCCGAATTGCTGCTTGCTGACCTTGCGCGACGGCGCGGCGATCTCTACCAAGCCCAGCAGCATGCGCGGCGGTCGATTGATCGGGTTGAGCTTGCGGACAATGTGCTCGGACAAGGAGATTCGTACCTCTTCGCGGCCCAATTGGCGCGGGATCGGGGCGACCCATCCGAGGGGCAACGGCTTGTCTCACGGGCGTTGAGCCTGGCCGAGACGGCCACCGAGGAGCTAGAGCCTGAGGAGTTACACAGCTTCCTGAGCTACGCGCATCGCGTCGCGGGGGGTCTGGCACGGGACCGGGGAGATCTTGCGGAGGGACAACGCCTTGCCGATCTGGCGCTGGAGCTAGCCGGGGCCAGTGGCAGTCGTGCCGCACAAATCAGCGCGCACGACCTGCAGGCGCAACTGGCATGGCATGAGTGGGGCGATCTCGCCCGGGCGCGACATCATGCAGAGCAGGCGTTGGCGCTCGCTGAAGCCGCTGGCGATGTGCTCGCGCAAAGCCGTGCTCACGCCATGCTGGGTGAGCTGGCCGGGCGCGATCCAGCGAACCTCGCTCAGGTCCGAGAACATGTGCAGCTGGCGTTGAAGCTGGCCGAAGCTGCCGAAGACGTCTTTGAGCAATGCCACGATCATGCGGTACTGGGCGAAGAAGCCCGCGTGCGGGGAGACCTCGCGGCAGCGCAAGAGCATGCGGCACAGGCATTGCAGCTGGCCGAGGCTATCGAGCACCGGGTAGGACAGGGGAACGCCCACCACTTGCTTGCTGAGCTGTACTACGCGAGGGACAACGTTCCCGAGGCGCAGCGTCACCTGCAAGTCGCTCTGATATTGGCTGAGAGCGCTGGCGATGTACCTGAGCAGGGAAAGGCTCACCTAATGCTTGGTGACCTGGCACGCTTGGGTAATGATTTGTCTGGAGCCCGCGAGCACGCTCAGAAGGCACTCGATCTAGCCGAACGAGCAAGGAATGAGAATGGCGCTGCAAAGGCGCACGTGCTGCTGTCAAATGTACTAGTTGCTGGACCTCGGGAGGATTGGCCAGCAGCGCTAGATCACATCCTGGCAGCTGTACGTGCACGGGAAGGAGTGCGGCAGTGCGTAGCCAGCGCGGCCGACAGAGTCCGTATCCTCGCCGAATCTGCGGACTGGGACCAGATAGGGCTATCTCTAGCAGCTGACTTGCATGACGGATTCGCAGCACTGGAGCTGGCAGAAATCGGCAGAGGTGAGGCGCTATCGGAACTTCTACATTCCCGCGACACTCACCGTGATTTGCCAGAACCGGTCCAGGATCTCCTGACCCAACTGGAAGAGGCACACGCCAGCAAATCGGCATTGCTCGATCTGCAACCTATCCCAGATCAGCGGACCATTGGCCAAGGTCTGCAGGACGCGAGAAGAAGGACTCACGACGAACTCGACAAGCGGATCGCCCAGCTACACAGGGAATTGGCCACGCTGGTTGGCAGTGCGTTCCAACAGGTCTTCGCGGTCGAGCCGGTCGCCGTCGACCATCTACGTGCACGTCTACAAGGGAACGTCCACGCCCTGCTACTGAGGCTGTTCCCATACGACCAAGTGCCAGGCAGTCGATTGCTGTACTCAGTGTGGGTGCCTCCCGATCCCTCCGAGGTGCCAGTCATCGAGGAGAACATACTGACCACGGAGCAGGTCGGGTGGCTGACCGACCTGACCAACGCGAACAACGCGAACAACGCATACTTCGCTGGTTGGGACCTTCTGGATGAAACCGAGCATCGCTGGCGCCGCGAACTGGGCGACCAGCTGCTGCCGACCGAGCTGCGGAGACGATTGAGCGATCCCCGTTCGAGCAGGGAAGAAGATTCGCCGATCTTGCTGATCATTCCTAGTGGCGAGCTATGGGGGGTACCGTTCGCTGCACTCGATGTTGGGGGGAGTTATCTGCTGGACCTCGCCGCTCTCACATTGCTGCCTGCGTTGCGGATGCTACCTGATGACCTGCCGCTCGAAAAGCAACCGGAAGATAGGAGGAATGCGCGAGCTCTGGCCTACATGGCTGAAGTATCCGTGACAGCCGAACGCGCCCAGCTCATACACGACTATGCGGACCGATTGGAGGAGGAGAGCGACCCTGAACGCCTCGTGGCTAAGTTGCGCACGGGCGATCGCTATCAGCTCGGAGTCCTGTCCGTACACGGAGATGCCGAGCTCGGACTGGCGCACGGTCTGGAGCTCCGGCGCGATCCGCCATACAAGCTGTCTGCCGCACGTCTGCTCGGTCTTCGCCTTCCTCCTTACCTTGTACTCGGGGCCTGCTGGTCAATGCGAGTGTCATCCGGTCCGGGCGAGGAGCCAATCGGGTTGTCCACCGTAGCCCTTACCCGCGGCGCGGCCTCGCTGGCGACCGCAGTCTATCCAGTCCCCGACAAAGCCACTGGAATCATTCTCGCCATCTACTACCAGCAGTTGGCGGCCGGCCTGCCACCCGCCCATGCCTTGCGCAATGCCCAACGGGAATACATCGCAGAGGCGTGGAGCAACGCCCAGCGCGAGAGATCCGACGTAGAGCTTGGCTGGACCCCCGGGTACTGGGCCGGGCTGGAAATTCTCACCACGGAACCCCAGCGGAGGCCGGCGGGGTGATGATCGGCGGCACGAGCCGTCGCCTCCGCGTTGCAGCCCTTGGCTACGCGGGCCAGGCCGCGCAAGGAGTGCCATTGAGCTGTTCGACTTCACCCAGCGAGGGGCTTGAGATCCTCGACACCCCGCGGAGGTGGTCGTTTATCCGTCTTCGTCCGCACCCGTTCCGCCACCCTTTGCTCGAGTCGTCCAGCGACCCGTGTCGCGATCGAAGAACCATAAAGTTCCGGACTGCACCTCTGACAGATCCAGATCGTGTAATTGCTCGTAGGCCTCCTCGGGAAGTCCTTGCTCGAGAACAATTTGCGCACCGGTAGATCCGTCCTGAAATACCACTTCGCGGCGCTTTGCGCTTGATGTGTGGAATATTTTCTCGAGTGCACTCCGAAGTACTCGGTAGGCATCTTCACCTAGGCTGCCCAGAAAAGCATTAAGCGCCGGTAAGACCACAAGGAGAACAAGCAACATCGGGTCGCGGAACGTGGGACGCGGGCGAGAAGGGACCTGAAGGCCGATGGATGACAATGCACCCCGGAGCGACTCTCTCTGATCTTCTGACAGCCCTTCACCAAAGGTGATACAGGCTTCATTCGGTCCCGCCCTAGCCATAGTTCCTCCTGTGATGCTGGATTTGGATAATCTTGTCGAATGTCGCCTGGGGCGGCATGAGAATGCATCTTGGTTGGCGTCGCGCGAGTTACGAAGAGCCGCTATCCATTGACCGGAGCAAGCCCTCCACCACGTTCTTTAGGCTCTCAATCTATCTCGGGAGATAACTACTGATGGCTCTCCAGCAGGGCCAGACGCCTAGTCATACTGTCTGCCTCTTTGATGTATCCCTGATTGCGGGCATCCTCGATACTTCCCCTGATCATTTGGCGGGCCGCACCACTTTGAAGTTCGGGGTGTTCTTGAAGAACTCGCAGTGCCGATTGATCACTTGGCGCCCCAACGAACGCATTGAGAGCGTCCGCTAACTGCTGCATCGAATGCCCGACGACACTAGCCAATTGTCGAACGAACTCCTCATCCCCCGGATCCGATTGCCTCGACATTGCACTTCACCTCAGCGTGCATCTTGTAGAAACATAATCTTCTTGGTTTCAGGAGCCCCGAGAAGCGAACTGGTCCCTTATCCAGGCCAACATACTTTGGCGCTCACCGCACCTTCTGTCGCCTTCGGTCTTGGTGGTAGTGCTCCCGAAGACATTCCCCGGGGGCTGAGCTGGGGTTCTGGTCCGGGCTCGAGGCAAGGGATGACAGTGGCGTCGTCGGCGGGGCGAGGTGGACGCGGCCTGGTTGGGCCGGTGGGTCCCTGAAGTGGCGCGCGTAGTCGCGGCGGCCATCGACCAGAAGGTTGACGCGGTCCTGATCAACGACCGCTCACCACCATGCGAGTCTGGGAGTTCGAGGAGACGTCTTCACGATCAAGCGGTCCGGTCTCCGTCGATGCCCGGCCCGGCCCGTGCGGCCTACTGGAGATCATCATTCGCGCCAGCCGACAGCGGCATTGAACGGCGCGCTCGCCAGGCACTCCGGGACGCCGAGACGTTGCGGACGCGACTCACGCCGGCCGGGCCAGGAAGCGCTGGCAGGTTGGAAGCACGGCTGCTGGAAGACCACCGTAGGCAAGCCGGTCGCCAACCAGAACCTGATCCAGCGCCTTCGCCTACGTCGCCGCCGTCAGGTGAACGGCGACTCGTTGAACGCCATAGCTGACAGAGCCGCCAACGACGACGCCCCACCCCACAGTGAAGTTCCACCCTGCGGTTGGACACTTTCCGTCTACGCTGCGAGGGTGTGACCTTGCCGGTGCCGCTGGCGGGTCTCGAGTGGCGTGACGTAGC
>NZ_JBEYVJ010000109.1:0-22597 GCF_040643935.1 Kitasatospora sp. NPDC047058
GCCGCCGTAGCGGCCGCGCGGGGTGGCCCGGGGCGCCCGGTGGGCGGTCGCGCCGGCCGTCCGGCCGGAGCCGAGCAGGGCGCGCAGCGGGGCCAGCGTGTCGTTGGTGACGTACCCGGCCCAGACGAGGTCCCAGAGGGCCTCGACCAGCTCGGGCTCCGGGGTGTCCGGGACGTGCGCGGCGAGTTGGCGGAAGAAGAGCCCGTAGCCGCCCGCGAGCGCCTCCATCAGCGCGGTGTGCACGGGGGTGACGGCGGGCGGGACCGGCTCCGGGCGCAGCAGGTGGGCGTTCTCGGCGAGGTGCAGGCTGATCCAGCCGTCCTTGCCGGGCAGGGCGCCGGCGCCGGACCAGCCGATCTCGCCGGCCGCCGTCAGTTCGTCCAGCAGGTTGGGGGAGTAGTCGGCGAGCCGGGCCGGCAGGATCAGCTTTTCGAGGGCGGAGGCGGGCAGGGCGGTGCCCTGGAGCTGCTCGACCACCCGGAGCAGCCCGTCCGGGCCGCGCAGCCGGTGCCCGGCCAGGTGCTGCCACTGGGGGAGGAAGGTGGCCAGGGCGCGCGGCGGGACGGCCTCGACCTCCTGGCGCAGCGCGGCCAGCGAGCGGCGGCGCAGCCGGCGCAGTACCTCGGCGTCGCACCACTCGACCGTCGCGGTGTGGCCCTCCACCGGTCTGAACTCGCCCTGGACCAGCCGGCCGGCGGCGGTCAGCCGGTGCAGGGTGCCGGTGACCACGGCGGTGCCGAGGCCGAACCGGGCGGCGGCCTCGGCGGCGGTGAACGGGCCGTGGGTGCGGGCGTGCCGGGCGAGGAGGTCGCCGAGCGGGTCCTTGACCGGCTCGGTGAAGGCCTCGGGGACGCCGACCGGCAGCGGGGTGCCGAGGGCGTCGCGCATCCGCCCGGCGTCCTCGATGGCGGCCCAGCGCTGCTCGCCGGCGATCCGCACCGCGATCACCCGGCGGGCGGCCTCCAGCTCCAGCGCCCAGAGCGGCTCGGCGCCGCGGGCGGTGAGCTCGGCCTCGGTGAGCGGGCCGAGCAGGCGCAGCGCGTCGGCGACGCCCTCGGCGTCCTTGATCCGGCGTTCGGGGGTGAGGCGCTGGAGCTCGGCCTCCAGCTCGGCGAGGACCTGCGGGTCGAGCAGCTCGCGCAGCTCGGCCTGGCCGAGGAGCTCGGAGAGCAGCCGGGAGTCGAGCGAGAGGGCGGCGGCCCGCCGCTCGGCGAGCGGGGAGTCCCCCTCGTAGAGGAACTGGGCGACGTAGCCGAAGAGCAGCGAGCGGGCGAACGGGGACGGCTCGGGGGTGGTGACCTCGACCAGGCGGACGGCGCGGGATTCGAGGTCCCCCATCAGCTCGACCAGGCCGGGCACGTCGAAGACGTCCTGGAGGCACTCGCGGACGGCCTCCAGCACGATCGGGAAGGAGCCGTACTCGGAGGCGACCTCGAGGAGCTGGGCGGCGCGCTGGCGCTGCTGCCAGAGCGGGGTGCGCCGGCCGGGGTTGCGGCGGGGGAGCAGCAGGGCCCGGCCGGCGCACTCGCGGAAGCGCGAGGCGAACAGGGCGGAGCCGCCGACCTGGTCGGTGACGAGCTGTTCGATCTCGCCCGGGTCGAACAGGGCGGCGTCGGCGCCGACCGGGGCGTCGTCGGAGGCGGTGCGTTCCGGCGGGCCGCCGAAGTCGAAGTCGGGGGCGAGCAGGTCGGCGTCGGGGAGGCGGAGCACGATGCCGTCGTCGGCGTGCATGACCTGCGGGTCGAGGCCGTGCTTCTCGCGCAGCCTGGCGCCGAGGGCGAGCGCCCAGGGGGCGTGCACCTGGGCGCCGAAGGGCGAGTGGATGACGATCCGCCAGTCGCCCAGCTCGTCCCGGAACCGCTCGACCACGATGGTGCGGTCGTCCGGGAGGTGGCCGCAGGCGGCGCGCTGCTCCGCGAGGTAGTCGAGCAGGTTGGCGGCCGCCCAGTCGTCCAGGCCGGCCTGCTGGAGGCGTTCGGTGGCGGCCTCGGGCTGCAGGGTGCCCAGCTCGCGGGTGAACGCGCCGAGGGCGCGGCCGAGTTCGAGCGGGCGGCCGAGGGTGTCGCCCTTCCAGAACGGGAGCCGTCCGGGGACGCCGGGGGCGGGGGTGACCAGCACCTTGTCGTGGGTGATCTCCTCGATCCGCCAGGAGGTGGTGCCCAGGGTGAAGACGTCGCCCACGCGGGACTCGTAGACCATCTCCTCGTCGAGCTCCCCGACCCGGCCGCCGCCCTTCCTGCCCGTGGCCGAGTCGGCCGCGGTGGTGCCGGCGATGAAGACGCCGAACAGGCCGCGGTCGGGGATGGTGCCGCCGGAGGTGACGGCGAGCCGCTGGGCGCCGGGGCGGCCGGTGACGGTGCCGGCCACCCGGTCCCAGACCAGGCGGGGGCGCAGCTCGGCGAAGGCGTCCGAGGGGTAGCGGCCGGCCAGCATGTCGAGCACGGCGTCGAAGGCGGACTGCGGCAGGGTGGCGAACGGCGCGGCGCGGCGGACCAGGGCGAGCAGCTCGTCCACCGGCCAGCTGTCCAGCGCGGTGATCGCGACCAGCTGCTGGGCGAGCACGTCCAGCGGGTTGCGCGGGATGCGCAGCGCCTCGATCCGGCCGGCCCGCATCCGCTCGGTGACCACGGCGGACTGGACGAGGTCCCCCCGGTACTTGGGGAAGAAGACGCCGGTGGAGACGGCGCCGACCTGGTGGCCGGCCCGGCCGACGCGCTGCAGGCCGGAGGCGACCGACGGCGGCGACTCGACCTGGACGACCAGCTCGACGGCGCCCATGTCGATGCCGAGCTCCAGGCTGGAGGTGGCGACCACGGCGGGGAGCCGGCCGGCCTTCAGTTCCTCCTCGACCAGGGAGCGCTGCTCCTTGGAGACGGAACCGTGGTGGGCCCGGGCGATCACCGCGGGAGCGCCCTTGGCGGCGCCCGAGCCGCCCATCAGCTGGGCCGGCGCGTGCGCCTCGGGGACGGCCGCCCCGGTGGCGCGCTCGTGGGCGATCTCGTTCAGCCGGTTGCACAGGCGCTCGGCCAGGCGGCGGGAGTTGGCGAAGACGATGGTCGAACGGTGGGCCTGGACCAGGTCGACGATCCGCTCCTCGACGTGCGGCCAGATCGAGGCTGATCGCTGCGGGTCGCCGTCGGAGGCGCCGCCGGTGGCCGGGGCGGTGGGCAGGTCGTCCAGGTCGGGGACCGGGACGACCACCGAGAGGTCGAACTCCTTGGCGGCGGCGGGCTGGACGACGGTGGCGCCGCGCTGCGGGCTGAGGAAGCGGGCGACCTCCTCGACCGGGCGGACGGTGGCGGACAGGCCGATCCGGCGGGCCGGGCGGTCCAGCAGCTCGTCCAGCCGCTCCAGCGAGAGCGCGAGGTGGGCGCCGCGCTTGGTGCCGGCGACGGCGTGCACCTCGTCCAGGATGACCGTGTCGATGCCGCGCAGCGCCTCGCGGGAGGCGGAGGTGAGCAGCAGGAAGAGCGACTCGGGGGTGGTGATCAGGATGTCCGGCGGGTGGGTGGCGAAGCGGCGGCGGTCGGCGGCGGGGGTGTCGCCGGAGCGGATGCCGACCTGGACGTCGGGCTCGGGCAGGCCCAGCCGGACGGCGGCCTGGCGCAGGCCGGCCAGCGGGGCGCGCAGGTTGCGCTCGACGTCGACGGCGAGGGCCTTGAGCGGCGAGACGTAGAGGACCCGGCAGCGGCGCTTCGGCTCGGCGGGCACCGGGGTGCTGCTGAGGCGGTCCAGGGCGGAGAGGAAGGCGGCGAGCGTCTTGCCGGAGCCGGTCGGGGCGACCACCAGGACGTCCGTCTCCCGGCCGATGGCGTGCCAGGCCTCGGCCTGGGCCGTGGTGGGCGCGTGGAAGGCGCCCGTGAACCAGGCCCGGGTGGCCGGGGCGAATCCGGCCAGCGGGTCGGCGGGCGGCTGGGGCTGGGTCTGCGGCGCCATGCCCCCATGGTGCCGGGTGCCACTGACAACGGTCGGGCGGGCGGAGTGCCGGGCGGTCCCGTCCGGTGCAGCCCGGGCGGTTGGATCCCGTGTCGTTAAAAAGGGCAAAATAGACAAGCCGCTCATATGGTGATGTTCCAGACGATCGGGACCGACGAGTGGGAGGCCGTGCGATGGCGCAGGCGCACCCGTCCGGCAGCGGGCCCGCCCAGGCCGGTCCGCACCGGGCCCGCGGTCCCCTCCGGGCGCTGCTCGCGATGCTGCTCACCGCGCTGGTGGCCGGCGGCGCCGTCCCGTACGTGGCCGGGCCCGGCCGGTCCTACCTCAGCTACCTGGTGCTGGCCGAGCAGGAGGACGCCGCCGGCGCCGCCCGGGCCGGATCCGAGGCGCGCGCGGCCGGCGGGCAGGTCGTCCAGGAGTACCCGCAGATCGGGGCGGTCCTCGCGTACGGCGCCGGCGGCTTCGCCGACCAGGTCCGGGGCCGCCCCGGGGTGGCCGCCGTCGGCGCCACCCGGACGGCGCCGGTGCCGAGCCCGCCCCGGCCGCTGGACGGGGCCGGGAACTTCGGCGCGGGCGTCGGGACCGGTGCCGACCGGACCGGCGGGCGCAGCACCGACCACGCGGACGACGACACCGCCACCGTGGCCGACCCGGCCGAGCGCGACGCCTGGAACCTCGCCCTCCTCGGCGCCGGCGGCGTACCGCCCGGCGACACCGGCCCCACCCTGCTCCAGACCCCCACCGCCGGCCCGGGCGCGCCCTCGACGGAGGCGCTGCGCAAGGTGCTGGTCGCCGTGCTCGACTCCGGCGTCGACGACACCCACCCGGACCTGCGGGCGGCCGTCGACCCCAAGAGCTCCGCGTCCTGCGCCGACGGCCGCCCCGACGCCCGGACCGGCGCCTGGCGGCCCGACGCCGGGGTCGGGGAGAGCGGCCACGGCACGCACGTCGCCGGGATCGTCGGCGCCGCCCGGGACGGCCACGGCGTCAGCGGGGTGGCGCCCGGCGTCCGGATCGCCGCCGTCCGGCTGCTCGGCCCGCTCGGCCAGTACTACGCGGAGAACATCGTCTGCGGCGTGCTCTGGGCCGCCGACCACGGCGCCAAGGCGATCAACAACAGCTACTTCGCCGACCCGTGGAAGTACAACTGCCCGCAGGACCGCGACCAGGCCGCGCTGACCGCGGCCGTCGACCGGGCGGTCGGCTACGCCCGGCGGCACGGCGCGGTGGTGGTCGCCTCGGCCGGCAACGACGGGCAGGACCTCGGCGCGCCCCGCAGCGACGACCGCAGCCCCAACGACCGCACCTCCGGGCCGGCCCAGTCCCGTTACGTCGGCACCGAGTGCGTCCGGCTGCCCGGCGAACTGCCCGGGGTGGTCACGGTGACCGCCGTCGACCGGGACGGCCGCCCGTCCGCCTACACCAACTACGGCCGGGGCAGGATCTCGCTGGCCGCCCCCGGCGGCGACCCGGACAGCGGGGTCCAGGGGGCGGTCGTCTCCGACTGGCCCGGCGGGCAGTACGCCGCACTGGCCGGCACCTCGATGGCCGCGGCGCACGTCACCGGAGCGGTCGCGGTGGCCGCCGCGCTCCACCCGGACTGGGGCTCGGACCAACTCGCCGCGCTGCTGGCCACCACCGCGGCGGCCGCCTGCCCGCCCGGCCCGCAGGGCTGCGGCGACCGCGAGTACTACGGCGCGGGGGAGCTGGTGCTGCCGCACTGACCCGGCCGGGAGGGCCGCCGCGCCGAAAACCGGGTGACGGGCGGCGGCCGGTGGTGCACGATCGGCCCATGACCGTGCACCTGACCACCGAGCGGCTGGTGCTGCGCCGCTTCACCCCCGACGACGCCGGCCGCCTGGTGGAGCTGGACGGCGACCCGGAGGTGATGCGCTACCTCACCGGCGGCCGCCCCACCCCGCGCGAGGTCGTGGTCGGGACCCTGCTGCTGCTCTACCTCGACCACTACGAGCGCTACGGCGACCTCGGCTGGTGGGCGGCGGAGGAGCGGGACGGCGGGGCCTTCCTGGGCTGGTTCGAGTTCCGCCCGGTCGACCCGGCGGACCGCGGCGAGGTCGAGCTCGGCTACCGGCTGCGCCGGCCCGCCTGGGGGCACGGCTACGCCACCGAGGGCTCCCGGGCGCTGATCCGCCAGGGCTTCACCGGGCTCGGCGTGCGCCGGGTGGTGGCGTACACGATGGCGGTCAACCACGGCTCGCGGCGGGTCATGGAGAAGGCCGGGCTCGGCTACGTCCGGACCTTCCACGAGGACCACCCGGAGCCGATCCCCGGCACCGAGCTGGGCGAGGTCGAGTACGCCGTCACGGCGGCGGACTGGAGACCGTAGGGGTCTCCGGGCGCGGTCCGGGATACTGGTGGGCATGAGGCTGACCGAGTTCTGGCGACGGATGTACGCGCACTTCGGGGAGGCGTACGCGGAGTCGTTCGCCACCGATCACGTGATGACCGAGCTGGACGGGCGGACGGTGCGTCAGGCGCTGGAGGCGGGCTGGGAGGCCAAGGACGTCTGGCGGGTGGTCTGCGACACCCAGGGCGTGTCGGCGCTGCTCCGGTAGGCCGGTCCCCGGCGCCCGGTGCCCGGACGGGTGCCGGTCATGGGACAGACTGTCCGGGTGACAAACAGCGCAGAGCGACAGAATCCGGACAGGCCGGCGAGGGCCGGCGACGAGGCCGCGGCCCCGCAGCCCGCGTCCGGGGGAACGCCGGAGCCGGCCCTGGGCACGGCCGGCGGGCTCCGGGGAACGGGGATGCCGCGCTGGCTGCCGCGGGCGATGGTGCTGGCGCTCGTCCTGGTCGGGGTGTTCCAGCTCGCCTCCTGGGCCTTCCACCAGCTGATCGACCTCTTCGTGATGCTGCTGGTGTCCTTCTTCCTCTCGCTGGCGCTGGAGCCGGCCGTCGACCGGATGGCGGCCCGCGGGGTGCGCCGCGGCGTCGGCACCTTCCTGGTCTTCGTCGCGGTGGCGGTCGCGGTGGCGGGCTTCCTGGCCGCGCTCGGCACGCTGCTGGTCGACCAGGTGGCGAAGATCGCGGGGGACCTGCCGCACCTGCTCGACAACCTGATCGGCTGGATCAACCGGACCTTCCACCAGGACCTCTCGCTGGACGAGCTGCAGCAGAAGCTGCTCAAGGACTCCGGCGCCATCGAGAACTACGCCCAGCAGGCCGCGGACAACGTCTGGGGCGTCTCCTCCACCCTGATCGGCGGGCTCTTCCAGGCCTTCACGGTCGGCCTCTTCACCTTCTACTTCACCGCCGACGGGCCGCGGGTGCGGCGGACCGTCTGCTCGCTGCTGCCGCCCGCCCGGCAGGGCGAGGTGCTGCGGGCCTGGGAGATCGCCCTGGCCAAGACCGGCGGCTACCTGTACTCGCGGGCGCTGCTCGCGGTGGCCTCGGCACTCGCGCACTGGGTGATGTTCGCACTGCTGGACCTCCCGTACTCGGCCGCGCTGGCGGTCTGGGTCGGCGTCATGTCGCAGTTCGTGCCCACCATCGGGACGTACCTGGCGGGTGCGCTGCCGGTGCTGGTCGCGCTCACCCTGGAGCCGGTCGACGCGGTCTGGGTGCTGGTCTTCGTGGTGGTCTACCAGCAGGTCGAGAACTACCTGCTGCACCCGCGGATCACCGCGCGGACGGTGGACGTGCACCCGGCGGTGGCGTTCGGCTCCGTGATCGCGGGTGCGGCGCTGCTCGGAGCGGTCGGCGCGCTGATCGCCATCCCGGCGGCGGCCACCCTGCAGGGGTTCGTCGGCACCTACGTGCGCCGGTACGAGGTGACCACCGACCCGCGGATCGACCGGGGGGCGCAGCGGCGCGCCCGGCGGGAGCTGCGCCGGGAGGCGGCGCGGCGGCTGCGGCGGATGGTCGGGGCGGGCGTGGAGCCGGGTTCCGGCCCCGGCGGGGGGCCGGAGCCCGGCGCGGGCCGGGGTGGCGCGGACGGCGAGCGCGGGGAGGGCGCGTAGGCCGAACGAGTGAGGCTTGAATCGAACAGATGTTCTTTGTACTCTCCGGCGTGGAGTTTTCCACAGGCCGAGCCCGGTCAGGGCCGTTTGTCAGTGGGACGCGCTAGCGTCGAGGACGATGAAGCGCACAGCACAGAACCCGAGGGTGGAAGCCATGGCAGGTACGGACCGCGAGAAGGCCCTTGAGACCGCACTCGCCCAGATCGAGCGGCAGTTCGGCAAGGGCTCGGTGATGCGCCTGGGCGAGAAGGCCAACGAGCCGATCGAAGTGATCTCCACCGGGTCCACCGCCCTGGACGTCGCCCTCGGGGTCGGCGGCATCCCGCGCGGCCGGGTGATCGAGATCTACGGCCCCGAGTCCTCCGGCAAGACCACGCTGACCCTGCACCTGGCGGCCAACGCCCAGCGGGCCGGCGGCACGGTCGCGTTCGTCGACGCGGAGCACGCGCTCGACCCGGAGTACGCCAAGAAGCTCGGCGTGGACACCGACGCCCTGCTGGTCAGCCAGCCGGACACCGGTGAGCAGGCCCTGGAGATCACCGACATGCTGATCCGCTCCGGCGCGATCGACCTGGTGATCATCGACTCCGTCGCGGCGCTCGTCCCGCGCGCGGAGATCGAGGGCGAGATGGGTGACTCGCACGTCGGTCTGCAGGCCCGGCTGATGAGCCAGGCGCTGCGCAAGATCGCCGGTGCGCTGAACCAGTCGAACACCACCGCGGTGTTCATCAACCAGCTCCGCGAGAAGATCGGCGTCATGTTCGGCTCGCCGGAGACCACCACCGGTGGCCGCGCGCTGAAGTTCTACGCCTCCGTCCGCCTGGACATCCGCCGGATCGAGACCCTGAAGGACGGCACCGAGGCGGTCGGCAACCGCACCCGGGTCAAGGTCGTCAAGAACAAGGTCGCCGCCCCGTTCAAGCAGGCCGAGTTCGACATCCTCTACGGCGTGGGCATCAGCCGCGAGGGCGGCCTGATCGACATGGGCGTCGAGCACGGCTTCATCCGCAAGTCGGGCGCCTGGTACACCTACGAGGGCGACCAGCTCGGCCAGGGCAAGGAGAACGCCCGCAACTTCCTGCGGGACAACCCGCAGCTGGCCGACGAGATCGAGCGGAAGATCAAGGGCAAGCTGGGCATCGGCCCGAAGACGGAGGAGCCCGCCGAGGGCGAGGCGGCGGCCGCCGACGGTGCCGCCAAGCCGATCACCGCGACCGCCGCCAAGACGGCCGCGGTGAAGAAGACGGCGGCGGCCGCCAAGGCCTGAGCCGTTGACGCAGCACAACAGGGCGGGCGGCCCGGCGGGCCCGGAGGATGACGACGACTACGGGCCGCCGGACTGGTTCGCCGCAGTGGCAGAGCCGGACCCCGAGTCCGACCCGGAGCCGTACCCGGAACCGCCGCGCACTCCGGCGTGGGGTGCGCGCCCGGCCACGGCCCGGCGGCCGGAGTCCGGGCGGAAGCGGGGCGCGGGACCGTCGTCGGCCGACGCCCCGGGCACGGCCGGTCCCGCCGGCCTGGACGGCGGGCTCGGGCTGGTGTCGGCGTCCGAGCTGCCCACCGGGCGGCGGCGGCGCCGTTCGGCGCTGGCGGAGGAGGAGACCCCCGGCCACCGGGCCGGGGAGGAGGCGGCCGGTCACGGGGGTGCGGCCGCCTTCCCCGCCACGTCCGCCGCCACCACCGCGTCCACCGCCGGCGCGGGCGGCCGTCGGGCCCGCACCCGCACCCGTACGGACCGCGCCGGGCGTACGGCGGGGCGCGCCGCCGGGCCGTGGTCCGGGCCGGACGAGGACGCGGGCGACGGCCCGGGCGAGCTGGACGATGGCTCCGGCGGCACCGGCCGGGCGGAGAAGCCGCGCCGGGCGGCACGCGCTGCCCGGGCCGAGGAGCAGGCCGACCCGGAGACCCGCGCGCGGGACATCTGCCTGCGGCTGCTCACCGGCGCCGCCAAGTCCCGCAAGCAGCTCGCGGACGCCCTGCGCAAGCGGGAGGTCCCGGACGAGGTCGCCGAGCAGGTGCTGACCCGGCTGGAGGAGGTCGGGCTGATCGATGACGAAGCCTTCGCCCGGGCCTGGGTGGAGTCCCGGCACGCCGTCCGCGGTCTCTCCCGCCGCGCGCTGGCCCAGGAGCTGCGGACCAAGGGAGTGACCGGCGAGCCGGCCGAGCGGGCCCTCGCGCAGCTCGACCAGGACGACGAGACCGAGGCGGCCAGGGCGCTGGTCGAGCGCAAGCTGCAGTCCACCCGCGGCCTGGAGCGGCAGGTCCGGACGCGCCGGCTGGTCGGCGTGCTCGCCCGGCGCGGCTACGCCGAGGGCCTGGCCTTCCGGGTGGTCCGCGAGGCACTGGGCGAGGAGGCCGCCGGTGCCGGTCCGGAGGAAGAGGACGTGGACGGAGCACCCGCCGACGCCTGGGACTGACGGCGGTTCAGTGGGGGAGCCGGCCAAGTCCCTGGCCAGTCTTGACCGTTTCGTAACCTGCGCTTAGCCTCGCACTCAGTGCGGGAGCGCGTCGATCACTCCTCGGCCACGTCCTCGGGCAGGCATGCCCGGGCCCCGGTCGCGGCTGGTCCCGGGCGGCGTGCCGTACAGGGACGGGGAGTGGCCAGGATGAGGATCGCGCTGAGCACCGGAACGGTCGCCCCCCTGCTCTCGGTGGTGCTGCTGGTCACCGTCGTGGTGTCGGCCTGGCTGATGGTCACCCGCCTCCGGGCCGCGCAGCGGCGCGCCGTGGCCGAGACCGAGCGGGCCCGGCGCCGGGCGGAGGAACAGGCCGGGCAGCTGCGGGCCGAACTCGACCGGCGCGAGGAGCGGTTGACCGAGGAACTGCGCCGGCTCAGCGCCCGGGAGGGCGAACTCGCGGAGCGGGCCGTCGCGTTGGAGCGGGCTCGCGGCGAGGCCGAGGAGCTGGTCCGGCTCCGGTCGGCGGCGTTGGAGCAGGCCGCCGGGCTCTCCGCCGGGCAGGCCCGGGCGCAACTCGTCCGGGAGGCCGAGGCGCAGGCCCGGCGCGAGGCGGCCGTCACCGTCCGGGAGATCGAGCGGGCGGCCGAGGAGGAGGGCGAGGCACGGGCCCGGACGATCGTCGCGGGGGCGATCCAGCGGCTGGCGGCCGAGCAGACCGCGGAGACGGCGGTGTCGGTGTTCCGGCTGCCCGGCGAGGACATGAAGGGCCGGATCATCGGCCGCGAGGGCCGCAACATCCGGGCCTTCGAGGCGGTCACCGGCGTCAACCTGATCATCGACGACACCCCGGCCTCGGTGCAGCTGTCCTGCTTCGACCCCGTCCGGCGGGAGACCGCCCGGCTCACCCTGGAGCAGCTGGTCGAGGACGGCCGGATCCACCCGGTGCGGATCGAGCACGTCCACGAGCGCAGCCGCGAGGAGGTCGAGCGGCGCTGCGTCCGGGCCGGCGAGGACGCCCTGCTGGCGGTGCAGGTGGGGGGTGCGATGCACCCGGAGCTCGTCCGCACCCTGGGCACCCTGCGCTACCGGGCCTCGTACGGGCAGAACGTGCTGGGGCACCTGGTGGAGTCGGCGCACCTGGCCGGGATGATGGCCGCCGAGCTCGGGGTGGACCCGGAGCCGGTGCGCCGTTCGGCGCTGCTGCACGACATCGGGAAGGCGATGACGCACCGGGCCGAGGGCAGCCACGCGGCGATCGGGGCGGAGCTCGCCCGGCGCTACGGCGAGTCGGCGGACGTGGTGCACGCGATCGCCGCGCACCACGGCGAGGTCGAGCCGCGGACGGTCGAGGCGGTGCTGACCCAGGCCGCCGACGCCTGCTCGGCCGGCCGGCCGGGGGCCCGCAAGGAGTCGCTGGAGGTGTACGTGCGCCGGCTGGAGCGGCTGGAGGAGATCGCCCGGGCGCACGACGGGGTGGCCAAGGTGTACGCGATGCAGGCGGGCCGCGAGGTGCGGGTGATGGTGCGGCCGGAGGAGGTGGATGACCTCGGGGCACAGGTGATCGCCCGCGAGGTCGCCAAGCAGGTGGCGGAGGAGCTGACCTACCCGGGCCAGATCCGGGTCACGGTCGTCCGGGAGAGCCGGGTCACCGAGGTGGCCCGCTAGCCGAGTCCACCGCCGGTGCGGCCGGTGCGGCGGCCTGGGCGCTGCCGGCCCCGGCGGCCGGAGCGGGCTCGGGCCCGCCGGTGAGCGGCTGCGGCCCGCCCCGGGCCCCGTCGGCCAGCGCCTGGAGGTCCTCGGCGGCCGCGCCCTGGGTGACCCCGACCAGGTGGCCGTCCGGGCGGATCAGCAGCACGGTGTGCGGCCCGGCGCCCGGGTACTCCTCGGTGACCAGGACCTCGGCCGGCACCGGCAGGGCCCCGGCGACCTCGGCGAGCCGGGGCATCAGCCCGGCGCCCAGCCAGTGCTCGGCGGACCAGACCGCGGTGCCGGGGGCGACCAGCAGCAGCAGGAAGGTCGAGCCGAGCCGGGCGTGCAGCCGGTCCGCCGTGCCGTCGGTGGCGAGCACCGGCAGGTCCGGCACCAGCACGCCGGGGGCGGTGGCGGGCAGCAGTTCGCTGAGCGAGGTGGTGCCGCGCGCGCCGCGCTGGACCGGCACCCGCCCGGGGACGCCGGAGGGGGCGGCCGGGTAGGCGGGGGCGCCGCCGAACCGGCCGGTGCCGAGCTGGCCGTCGGCGAGCAGTGGCGCGTGCTTGCGGAACGAGCCGGTGAACAGCGAGCGGCGGGTGGCCGGCCAGCCGCGCAGCGGGCGCAGCAGCGGCATGGCCTGGTCGACGGCGCGCAGCCGGGCGCCGACCGCGCCGCGCCGCTCGGCCTCGTAGCCGTCGAGCAGCGAGCCGCCGGGCTGGGGGCCGCCGGTGTGGAGGTGCCACGCGAGGGAGAGGCGCCAGGCGAGGTTGTCGGCGTCGCGCAGCCCGTCGGCGAGGTTCTGCATGCCGAGCGCGCCGTGCAGGTGGGCGGCGTCGCCGGCGAGGAAGCAGCGGCCGCTGCGGAACCGGGCGGCGAGCCGCTGCTGGGCGGTGTGGTCGGCGGCGGCGAGCAGCTCGTAGCGCGGGAGTTCGCCGCACCAGCCGGTGAGGGTGGCGGTGACCCGGGTGAGCAGGGTGTCGCCGGTGACGATGCCGGGCCAGGTGGCGTGCGGGTCGACCGGTTCGGTGGGCGCCGGTCTGCCCGGGGGCAGCCGCCAGTCGAGCCGCCAGACGCCGTCGGGGAGCGGTCGGGCGGAGGCCTCGCGGTCGCCGCGCCACGGGGGCTCGCGGTGCAGCCGGGCCTCGGTGAAGGGCAGGTCGACCCGGACGGTGGCGATGGCGTTGCGGTCGACGGCCGGCCGCCCCGGGAAGCGGATCTTCAGCAGCTTGCGGACGGTGGAGCGGGCGCCGTCGCAGCCGACCAGGTGGCTGCCGCGCCACCAGGTCTCGGTGCCGTCCTGCGGGTTGCGGGTGTGGACGCTGACGCCGTCGCGGTCCTGTTCGAGCCGGGTGACCCGGCTCAGCGGGACCAGCCGGACCAGCGGGGTGCCGGTGAGCGCGTCGCGCAGGCCGCGCTGGAGCCGGTGCTGCGGGAGGTGCAGGACCGGGGTGTCGGCGAGGTCGAAGCGGAGTACCTCCTGGCGCCGGCGCCAGATGGTGAAGGCGTCCCACCGGGCGGCGTCGGAGACGGCCCGCGGGTAGCCGATCCGGGTCAGGAAGGCGGCGGTGTCGGCGCCGAGCACGACACTGCGAGGGCTCTCGGGGCAGAGCCCGGAGCCCTCGTCCAGGACTATGGTCGGCACCTCGTGCCGGGCGAGTGCGAGGGCCAGGGCCAGACCGACCGGTCCGGCCCCGACCACGATCACCGGGTCCATGCCGGGACCCCCGGGCATGGGCAGGCCGACGGGGTGGCGTCATATGCCGCGAGGATGGTCCCGGATGGTGTCACGAAGAGCAATGCAACAGTTCACCTGCGTGTCCGTCAAGCAGCAGCCGATGTGCGCCGGTTCGCGCCGCGGCGGCCGCGTGCTTCGATCCACCGGGCGAGCGCCGTGAGGAGGAGGCACATCGCGACGTAGATCGGCCCGATCACGAGCACCACGGGGATGTAGGGGAAGCCCGCGGCGTTGATCGGCTGACTGGCGATCGCCTTACCGATGAACAGCAGCTCGTGGTAGGTGATGATGAAGCCGAGCGAGGTGTCCTTCAGGGTGACGACCAGCTGGCCGATCATCGAGGGCAGCATCGAGCGGACCGCCTGCGGCACCAGGATGGTCGTCATCACCTGGGTCTTGCGCAGGCCGAGTGCGTACGCCGCCTCGCCCTGGCCGCGCGGGACGGCGTTGACGCCGCTGCGGATGATCTCGGCCTGGACGGAGCCGTTGTAGAGGGTGAGGCCGAGCACCAGCGCCCACATCGGCTCCTTGGCGAAGAAGGCGTAGTAGAGCGCGACGATCAGGATCAGCAGCGGCATCGCCCGGAAGAACTGGACGAAGGAGACGGCCGCCCAGCGCACCGGCTTGTGGTCGGACAGCTGCCCGGCCGCCAGGAGTGCGCCCAGCGCGAGCGAGAACACCGCTGCCAGCCCGAAGGCCTCCAGCGTGGACAGCAGGCCGTCGACGATCCGCTGCTGGACGGTGTTGTACTGGAAGACGTCCCAGAGCTGCGCGTCGAACTGGCCGTTGTCGGCGAGCGTGGTGATGACGTACCAGGCCAGTCCGGCGACGCCGACGAGCGACAGCACCCCGAACAGCCGGTTCCGCGTGCCGGCCCGCGGGCCGGGGGCGTCGTAGAGGACGCTGGCCGTGGAGGCACGGGTGAAGAGGGAGCTCATCGGGCCACCGCCAGTCGGTCTTCCAGGAAGCGGAACAGCAGGGCGACGGTGGCGCTGATCACCAGATAGGCGCAGGCCACCCAGAAGAAGATCGAGAAGATCGAGTAGCCGCGCTCGGAGAAGGTCTGCTGCACGCTGTAGAGCTCGCTGACGCTGAACGCGCCGGCGATCGCCGAGTTCCTCGGCAGGGCGATGAAGACGCTGCTCATCGGCGCGAGCACGGTCCGGGCGGCCTGCGGCAGGACGATCGAGAACAGCGTCTGGCCGAAGGTCATGCCGAGGCTGCGGGCGGCCTCCGCCTGGCCCAGCGGCACGGTGTTGATGCCCGAGCGCAGGACCTCGCAGACGAACGCGGCGGTGTAGCTGCCGAGCGCCAGCACCGCGAAGGCGAGGTGGCTGAAGTGCACACCGAGCTGCGGGAGCCCGAAGGTCACGGCGAAGAACAGCAGGGTCAGCGGGGTGTTGCGGAACAGCGTCACCCAGGCGGTGCCGAAGCCGCGCAGCACCGGCACCGGGGAGACCCGGAAGGCCGCCAGCAGGGTGCCCAGCAGTAGGGCGAGCAGTGCGCTGAGCGCGCTCAGCTCGATCGTCTGCAGGAAGCCGTCGCGGAACAGCGCGAAGTTGCCGTCCTCGAACAGGAAACCCATCCGGCGGCCCTCCTCTCAGGGGTGGTCGGGAACAGTGGTCAGTCGGTCGACGGGCGGATCAGTACCGCTCCAGGGCCGGCGGCGTGGGCGCGGCCGAGCCGGAGAGGCCGAGGGTGGCGTCGTACGCCTTCTTCCAGTCGCCGTTGTCCTGGTGGGCCTTCAGCGCGTCGCTGACGGCGTTGCGCAGCGCCGCGTCGTCCTTGTTCATGCCGACGCCGTAGTTCTCCTTGGTGAACGGCTGGCCGACCACCTTGAGCTTGCCGGCGAACTTGGAGGCGTAACCCTTGAGGATCGCGTCGTCGGTGGTGACGGCGTCGACCTCGCCGGAGAGCAGCTTCTCCACGCAGGCCGAGTAGGTGTCGAACTGGGTGATCTTCGCGTTGTACTTCTGGATGTTCTTGATCGACGTCGAGCCGGTGGCGGTGCAGACGTTCTTGCCGTTGACCGAGTCCGGGCCGGTGATGTCCTTGTTGTCGGCCTTCACCAGCAGGTCCTGGCCGGCGACGTAGTACGGGCCGGCGAAGGAGACCGTCTTCTTGCGCTCGTCGTTGATGCTGTAGGTGCCGACGTAGAAGTCGATCTGGCCGTTGGCGATGGCCGGCTCGCGCTGCGAGGAGACCAGCGTCTGCCACTTGATCTGCTGCGGGGTGAAGCCGAGGTCGGCGGCGATCATCTTGGCGATCTCGATGTCGAAGCCGCTGCGGTCGCCGCTGGCGACGTCCTCGAAGCCGAGGAACGGCTGGTCGGCCTTGGCGCCGATGATCAGCTGGCCGCGCTTCTTGGCCTTGTCGAAGATCTGCGAGTCCACCTTGGCGTCGGTCTTGACGGTGTAGGTGGGCAGCTTCGGGGCGTTGCTCGCGCTGGCGGCGTCCGTGCCGGGCGTGCCGTCCTTGCCACAGGCGGTGGCGGTGAGCGCGATGGCACAGAGCGCGACGGCGAAGGTGCGACGGGTCCTCATGAGGGTAGCTCCTCGGGCTGGGCCACGGATCAACCGGGCTCTGGCGACAGGAAGTTGGCCGGGTCGGCGGGGGGTATGCGGGGGCGTCCTTGCCACCGCGGGCCGGGTGCCGGCCCGGAGAGGTCCGGACCGTCCGGGGCGCCCGTGGGGGACCGGCGCGCCCGGGGGCGGTCAGTGCTGCAGGATCTTGGAGAGGAAGTCCTTCGCGCGTTCGCTGCGCGGCGCGGTGAAGAAGGCCTCGGGGGTGTTCTGCTCGACGATCCGGCCGTCGGCCATGAAGAGCACGCGGTTGGCGGCGGAGCGGGCGAAGCCCATCTCGTGGGTGACGACGACCATCGTCATGCCGTCGGCGGCCAGTTGGCGCATGACCTCCAGCACCTCGTTGATCATCTCCGGGTCGAGCGCCGAGGTGGGCTCGTCGAAGAGCATCACCTTCGGGTTCATCGCCAGCGCCCGGGCGATCGCGACCCGCTGCTGCTGCCCGCCGGAGAGCTGGGCCGGGAACTTCCCGGCCTGCGCACCGACCCCGACCCGGTCCAGCAGCTCCTTGGCGGTGGCCACGGCCTTGTCGCGGGCGATCCCGCGGACCTTGACCTGGCCGAGCACCACGTTGTCCAGCACGGTCTTGTGCGCGAACAGGTTGAAGCTCTGGAACACCATGCCGACCTCGGCCCGGAGCCGGGCCAGCTCGCGGCCCTCGGCGGGCAGCGGGCGGCCGTCGATGGTGATCGTGCCGGAGTCGATGGTCTCCAGCCGGTTGATCGTCCGGCAGAGCGTGGACTTGCCCGACCCGGAGGGGCCGATCAGGACCACCACCTCGCCCTGCTTGATCTCCAGGTTGATGTCCTGGAGCACGTGCAGGGGCCCGTAGTGCTTGTTCACCCCGCTCAGCACCACCAGGGGGGCGGCTGCGGCGCTGGAGTCCTTGACGAGGCCCTCGGTCATCGCGCCTGCTCCCTGATGTCGGCCCGAGAGCTGAACTCCCTTGGGCGGCAATGGTGATAAGAAACCGGGGGCCTTGGCCGGCGGAGCCGCGGCCCCCGGTGGGGTGACCATAGGAGCCGTGGCGATGTGCCGTCAGCCGATCTGAGCGGAACTTGAGGATCACGATCCGGCCACACGGTGGGTGCGTACTGTTCACGAGGACCCCGCAGGGGCAGGTGACAGCGGGCACCCCGCCCCGCCCCACGCCGTCCCGGCCGGTCCCGGGGCGTGGCCGATCCTGGCGTCCGGCGCTCCGCTGGCCCATACTGCGCAGGACCGGGACCTGCCCGGTCGGGGCCGGTGAACACCACGCGACACCACGCGACACCCCGGGGAACGTCGGGGAGAGGAGGAACGATGCGACTGCTGCTCGTCGAGGACGACGAACGCGTGGCCGCCGCGCTGGTCGCTGTGCTGGGACGGCACGGCTTCCAGGTCAGGCACGCCCGCAGCGGGCACGAGGCGCTCGACGCGCTGGTGCCGGACGGCAACGAGCCGTACCGGGTGGTCCTGCTCGACCTCGGGCTGCCCGACCGGGACGGCTTCGAGGTGTGCAGCCGGATCCGGGCCGGCAGCGGAGTGCCCGTGATCATGGTCACCGCGCGTGCCGACATCCGTTCCCGGATCCACGGCCTCAACCTCGGCGCCGACGACTACGTCACCAAGCCCTACGACATGGGCGAGCTGCTCGCCCGGATCCACGCGGTGGCCCGGCGCGGCTCGGCGCCCGCCGCCGTCGCGGTGCCCACGCCCGACGCCGTCCCGCAGCAGCGCGGTCCGCTGGAGTCGCGCGGCATCGTGATCGACCGCGAGCGCCGCCGGGTCAGCGTCGACGGCCGGGACGTCCCGCTCACCCGCAAGGAGTTCGACCTGCTGGCACTGCTCGCGCAGAGCCCCGGGGTGGTCTACCGCCGCGAGCAGATATTCAGCGAGGTGTGGCGCAGCGGCTGGGAGGGCAACGGCCGCACCCTGGAGGTGCACATCGGCTCGCTGCGCACCAAGCTCGCCCTGCCCGGCCTGGTCGAGGCCGTCCGGGGCGTCGGCTACCGGCTGATCCCCGAGTCCCCGGCCGCCGCCGCGGACGCCCCCCAGGCCCGCGCGGAGCACTGACCGCACGTGCGCACCCGCCTGCTCGGCATCCTGATCGCGCTGATGCTCTGCGTCCTGGCCGCCCTCGGGCTGCCGCTCGCCGCCGCCGTCGCGGCCGCCGAGCAGAGCCGGGTGGTGGTCGACCGGCTCGACGACGCGGCCCGGTTCGCCCAGGACCTGCCCACCTCGAGCGTCTCGGCCCTGGACTCCGCGCTCAAGGGCGAGCTGGAGCCCGCGCCCGGCGACCTCAGCCGCCGGCACGCGCTCGACGCCGAGGTGGCGCGCTACCACGAGCTCTACGGCGTCCGGCTGGGCATCTTCCAGCGCGACGGCGTCCCGATCGCCACCGCCCCGGCGGACTGGCGGGTGCCGGCCGCGGGCTGGGGCGCGCAGGCCTTCCAGGAGGCCCTGGACGGGCGGCGCAGCCACAACCCGCCGCAGGTCTGGCCGTGGAGCTCCGACCGGACGCTGACCATCGCCACGCCGGTGGTCCGGGACGGCGACGTGGTCGCGGTGGTGCTCAGCGAGTCCCCGACCGGGGCGCTGCGCACCCGGGTGCTGCACCGCTGGCTGGTGATCGGGGCCGGCGAGGCCGCGGCGATGATCGTCGCCGTGCTGCTGGCCGTCCGGCTCACCGAGTGGGTGCTGCGGCCGGTCCGGACGCTGGACCGGGCCACCCACGACATCGCCACCGGCCGGATGAACGCCCGGGTCGCGCCCGGCGGCGGGCCGCCCGAACTGCAGCGCCTGGCCCGTTCGTTCAACGAGATGGCCGATCACGTGGTGCTCGCGCTGGACCAGCAGAAGGCCTTCGTCGCGGACGCCTCGCACCAGCTGCGCAACCCGCTGGCGGCGCTGCTGCTGCGGGTCGAGGTGCTGGGCCTGGAGCTGCCCGAGGGGCACGACGAGGAGCTCGGCGGGGTCCGCGAGGAGGGCGCCCGGCTGGCCCGGGTGCTGGACGACCTGCTCGGGCTGGCCACCGCCGAGCACGCCCGCCCGGAGCCGGAGCCGACCGACCTGGCCGAGCTCACGCTGGCCCGGGCGGACGCCTGGCGGCCGGTGGCCGTCCAGCGCGGGATCGAGCTCGGCTGGGAGGGCCCGGCGCTGGCGCTGGGCATGGCCGACCCGATCGGCTTCGGCAGCGCGCTGGACGCGGTGATCGACAACGCGCTCAAGTTCGGCCCGGCCGGCAGCCGGGTGCGGGTGCTGGTCGCGGTGCGGCGCAGCGAGGTCGCGGTGACCGTGTCGGACGCCGGGCCCGGCCTCACCGAGGAGGAGCTGGCCCGGGCCGGGGACCGGTTCTGGCGCAGCGCGCGGCACCAGAACGTGGACGGGTCCGGTCTCGGCCTCTCGATCGCCCGCACCCTGCTGCAGGCCGCGGGCGGTTCGCTCGCCTTCGCGCCGGTGGAGCCGACCGGCCTCGCGGTGACCCTGGCGGTGCCGCGGGCGGAGACCAAGGGCGAGGGCAAGGGGTAGGGCGGCCGCAAGGAGCGTGGCGCGCCCGCAGGGGGAGGGGCACTACCGGCCCGTCACGGCTTCACCGAGCGGTAGTAGCGGGCCGCGCCCTCGTGCAGCGGGAGCGGGTCGGTGTAGACGGCGGTGCGCAGGTCGACCAGCTGGGCGGCGTGCACCTGGGAGCCGATCTGGTCGCGGCTGTCTATCACCGCCTTCGTCATGCCCTGGACCAGGTCGGTGTCCACGTCGTCCCGGGTGATCAGCAGGTTGGGCACCGCCACGGTGGCGACCGCGTCCTTGGGCTCGGCGTTCGGATAGGTGCCCTTGGGCATGGTGGCCGCCCGGTAGGCGTCGGTGCCGCCGCCCTCGACCTTGTGCACGGCCTCGGCGAGGTCGCCGAGCGGCACGATCCGGATCCGGACGTGGTCGGAGAGGTCGGTGAGCGCGCTGGTCGGCAGCCCGCCGGACCAGAAGAAGGCGTCCAGCTGCCCGGCCCGCAGCTGGTCGGCCGCGTCGCCGAGGCCCAGCATGACGGGTTTGATGTCGCGGTCCGGGTCCAGGCCGGCCGAGGAGAGCAGCCGCCGGGTCACCAGGTTCACCCCGGACTTGGCCTGGCCGACGCCGACCCGCAGGCCCTTGAGGTCGGCCGTCCGGTGCACCGGGGAGCTGGCCGGGACGATCAGCTGCAGGTAGTCGTCGTAGAGCCGGGCGATCGCCCGCAGCCGCTCCCGGCCGGGGCCGGAGTACTGGGCGACGGCGTCGGCGGTGGCGATCGCGAAGTCGTCCTGGCCGCTGGTGACCCGGGCCAGGTTGTCGATCGAGCCCTCCGAGTTGTCCAGCCGCAGCCGCACGCCCGGCATGGCCTTGGCGACGTGGTCCTCCAGCAGCTGCCCGTACCGGTCGTACACCCCGCGCTTCCCCCCGGTGGCGAAGCCGGTCTCGCCGTGGGGGTAGCCCGGCGAGCGGCCCGCGGAGAGCCACCAGCCGCCGAACGCCGCCAGGACCAGCACCAGGACCAGCACCGTCCGCCAGAGCGGACTGCGCGCCGCTGCACGGAGGACGGCGCCGGGTCGGGGCGCGGTGGTGGGGGCCATGGAGGGATAGTGCCAGGCGCGCGCACCGAACGGGAGGGGCCGACGCCGTGAGCCGGGCCGCCCGCGCCGCGGGCAGGGCCTGCCGGGGCCGGTGACCGGTGGCCGGGGCCGGTGGGGAAAAGCGCTTCGCGGCTGCCCGTACCCTGGTCTGGTGAGCGGTGAGAGCGGATTGAAGAGCTACAAGGTCGTGACCTACGGCTGCCAGATGAACGTCCACGACTCCGAGCGGCTGTCGGGCCTGCTCGAGGACGCGGGCTACGTGAAGGCCGGGCAGGACGGCGACCCGGACCTGGTCGTGTTCAACACCTGCGCGGTGCGCGAGAACGCCGACAACAAGCTGTACGGCAACCTCGGGCAGCTGGCGCCGGTCAAGAGCCGCCACAAGGGCATGCAGATCGCGGTCGGCGGCTGCCTGGCGCAGAAGGACCGCGACACCATCGTGCGGAAGGCCCCCTGGGTCGACGTGGTGTTCGGCACCCACAACATCGGGCACCTGCCGGCGCTGCTGGAGCGGGCCGCGGTCGAGCGCAAGGCCCAGGTCGAGATCCTGGAGTCGCTGGAGACCTTCCCCTCCACCCTGCCCACCCGCCGCGAGTCCGCGTACGCCGCGTGGGTGGCCATCTCGGTCGGCTGCAACAACACCTGCACGTTCTGCATCGTCCCCGCGCTGCGCGGCAAGGAGGAGGACCGCCGCCCCGGCGACGTCCTCGCCGAGATCGAGGCGCTGGTCGACGAGGGCGTCATCGAGGTGACCCTGCTCGGCCAGAACGTCAACGCCTACGGCTCCGACCTGGGCGACCGCGAGGCCTTCTCCAAGCTGCTGCGCGCCGCCGGGCAGATCGAGGGCCTGGAGCGGATCCGCTTCACCTCGCCGCACCCGCGCGACTTCACCGACGACGTGATCGCCGCGATGGCCGAGACCCCGAACGTGATGCACCAGCTGCACATGCCGCTGCAGTCCGGCTCGGACACCGTGCTCAAGGCGATGCGCCGCTCGTACCGGCAGGAGCGCTTCCTCGGCATCATCGAGAAGGTCCGCGAGGCGATGCCGGACGCCGCGATCTCCACCGACATCATCGTGGGCTTCCCCGGCGAGACCGAGGAGGACTTCGAGCAGACCATGCACGTGGTCCGCGAGGCCCGCTTCACCAACGCCTTCACCTTCCAGTACTCCAAGCGCCCCGGCACCCCGGCCGCCGACATGGCGGACCAGGTGCCGAAGGCCGTCGTGCAGGCCCGCTACGACCGGCTGATCGCCCTCCAGGAGGAGATCTCCTGGGAGGAGAACAAGAAGCAGGTCGGCCGCACCCTGGAGATCCTGGTCGCCGAGGGCGAGGGCAAGAAGGACGACCGGACCGACCGGCTCTCCGGCCGCGCCCCCGACAACCGGCTGGTGCACTTCACCCGGCCGACCGAGCCGGTCCGTCCCGGCGACGTGGTCACGGTGGAGATCACCTACGCCGCCCCGCACCACCTGCTGGCCGAGGGCCCGACCCTCGCGGTGCGCCGCACCCGGGCCGGTGACGCCTGGGAGAAGCGGCAGGCCAAGCCCGCCGCCAAGCCGGCCGGCGTGATGCTCGGCCTGCCGGGCATCGGCGCCCCGGCGGCGCTGCCGCTCGCGGCCCCGGCGGGCGGCGCCTGCTGCGGCGACTGACCAAGCAGCCACCGGCGGCCCGGCGGGACCTCGCGTCCC
>NZ_JBEYVJ010000110.1:0-22076 GCF_040643935.1 Kitasatospora sp. NPDC047058
GGCCCGGGGGGCTGCGGCGGGGGCGGGGACGGCCGCGGGAGCGGTGAGCGCGGCGGCGATCCTCCCGGTGTCCCCGTACGCGGCGACCAGCGCGCCGGACGCGCCGAGCGCCCGCTCCAGCAGGGCGAGGCCGTCCGCGGTGGGCAGCACGCCGAAGCCGGTGCGGGCGGCGATCTCCGCCGCCGCCTCGGCGCTCTGGCGCATGCCGCCGTCGGCCCACATCGGCCAGGCGACCGCGGTCACCCGCGGGCTGCGCTCGGCGTACGCCTCCAGGTAGGCGTTGGCGTACGCGTAGTCGGTCTGCCCGACGCTGCCGATGTGGGCGGCGATCGAGGAGAAGGCGACGAAGAAGTCCAGCGGATCGCCGGCGGTGGCCGCGTCCAGCGCCCGCAGCCCGGCGACCTTGGGCGCCAGGACGGCGGCGAAGTCCTCGGCGGACTTGGTGAGGGCGAAGCCGTCGCGGAGCACGCCCGCGGCGTGCACCACGCCGGTGAGCGGCCCGAACTCGGCGCGGATCTCCGCCAGCCGCCCGGCCAGGGCGGCGGGGTCGGCCACGTCGGCGCTGCGGTACACCACCCGGGCGTCGAGCGCGGCGGCCGGCTCCTCGGCCCGGCCCAGCAGGACCACCCGCGCGTCGGCGCGGCCCAGCAGCCAGTCGGCGACGGCCCGGCCCAGTCCGCCCGCGCCGCCGGTGACGAGGTAGACGCCGCCGTCGCGGATCTCCACTTCCGGGGCGTCCCCGGCGGGGACGGCCCGCGGGACGCGGCGGCCGGAGGGCAGGTGGGCGACCTCCGGGTCGCGGCCGTCCCCGGCGAGCTCGGCGGCGAGCGCCGCCGCCTCGTCCACCCCTTCGGCGAGGCCGACGGCCTGCAGGGCGAGCAGCGGGTTCTCCGCCCGGACGGCGCGCGCGAACGCCGCCAGCGCGGCCCGCTCGGGCCGGGCCCCCTCGGCGTCGTGGCGGTGCACCAGCAGGACCCGGACGGGAGCGGCCGGGCGGGCCCGGAGCAGTTCCTGCACCAGGCGCAGGGCCTGCCGGGGCTCCGGCTCGTCCACCAGCAGGACGGCGGGGGCGGTGTCCGGGAGGCTCCCGGCACCGTCGACGGTGGTGGTCTCCCCGCCGCCCAGGGCGGCCAGGATCCCGGCGAGCCGCTCCCGGCGGTCCGCCGTCCCGGCGACGACGACCGCCCCGGCGCCGGCCGGCAGCGGCGTGGCCGCGGCCGGCTCCGCCGCGGCCCCGGCCGGTGCGTCGTCCCAGCGGCGGACCAGCAGCTCCGGACGGCGTGAACCGCGGAGCACCCGGACGGCGAGGTCCCGCAGCTCCGCCAGCACCCGGCCGTCCGGGTCGGCCAGCACGAGATCGGCGCGCGCGACCTTGTCGCCCAGGTGGGAGGCCGTCACCTGCACGCGGCACGGGCCGGCGACCGGTCCGTGCACGACCAGCCCGCCCAGCGCCATCGGCAGGAACCCGTCGGCCGCGTCACCGTAGGAGCGGGCGAGCAGCATCACCAGGGCGTGCAGGGCACCGTCCGTCAGGGCCGGGTTGAGCAGCGCGCCGTCCAGCGCCGAGCCCGCGGGCGGCTCCAGGGTGCCGAGCGCCTCGCCGTCGCCCAGCCGGACCTCGGCCAGCGCCCGCATCCGGGGCCCGTAGTCGAGTCCGTACGCCCGCAGGGCCGCGTAGCAGTCCTGGTGGGCGACCGGCCCGGTGCAGCGGGCGGCCAGCGCCGCCAGGTCCAGCGGGGCGGCCGGCCCGGCCGTCGCCGCGTGGAACTCGCCTGCGGCGTGGACCAGTTCGCCCTCGCCGAGCTCGAAGCCGGCCCCGTCCTGCTCGCGCCAGAGCGAGGCCAGCAGGGTGCGCGGCCCCGCGGCGTACGAGAGCGGCTGCTCGAACGAGACGCCGCTCAGCCGGACCGGGCCGCCGAGCGCCAGTTCGCCCGCCGCGCGGGCCAGCTCCAGGTAGCCGACCGCCGGCATCACGGGCTCGCCGCCGACCCGGTGGTCCGCCAGGTAGAACTCGGTGCCCGACCGTGCGCTGCTGAAGAGCAGGCTGTCCAGGTCCGGGACGCTCCGGTCGAGCATGGGGTGCAGGCCGCCGTCGCCGGCCCCCGGCGTGCCGGGGGTCTCCGGGCCGGTCATCCAGCAGCGGCGCCCCTCGAACGGGTAGGTCGGCAGCGGGACGCGGCCGCGCTGCTCACCGGCGAACCACTGCGCCCAGTCGACGTCGGCCCCGGCCGCCCAGGCGCGGGCCACCGCGCCCCACGGCCCGTCCGCCGTCCCCAGCGCCAGGCCCCGCACCTCGTCCCCTGCGCCGCGCAGCGGGATCCGCCCGGACCGGCCCTCGGCCTCGGCGGGCGTCCTCCGGCCGGGCTCGGCGAGCCCGGCGACCCCGTCGGCGAGTGCGGCCGCACCGGTCAGACAGGCGGCGGCCCAGGCGGCGGGCCCGTCCCCGTGCACGGCGGCCGGGCGCAGGCCCCAGCCGAGCCAGAGCCGGCCCAGCGCGTACTGCAGGGCGAACGCCTGGCCGCGCTCACCCTGCCCGGCGGCGCCGGCCGCGAGCGCGGCCCGGTGGTGCTCGGCGAAGGCCGGCTCGGCGGCGCACCAGCGCTCGGCGAGCGCCTCCGCGTCGGCGACCCGCTCGGTGAGGACGAAGGACACCTTCCCGGCGGCCGGCTGCCCGGGCAGGTCCGCGGTGCGCAGCGCCTCGGCCAGCGCCGCGCGGTCCGTCCCGGCGACGGCGAGGCGGTACTCGTGGACCCGGCGGCCCACCGCAAGGGTGTGGGCGATGTCGGCGAGGGCGGCCCCGTCGTCGCCCTCCAGGTGGGCGGCGAGCCGGCCCGCCGCCGTGCGCAGGGCGCTGGCCGTCCGGGCGGACAGGACCAGGACCTGCGTGGTGCGGGAGTCGCCGGCGGCCGGCGCCGGCGGGGCCTCCTGGAGGACGGCGTGCGCGTTGGTGCCGCCGATGCCGAAGGAGCTGACTCCGGCGCGCAACGGCCCCTCGGCGGTCCACGGCACGGTGTCGGTGCCGACCCTGAACGGGGTGGTGGCGAAGTCGACGGCCGGGTTGGGCGTCCGGTGGTTCACGGTCGGGACGAGCGTGCGGTGCCGCATCATCAGCGCCGTCTTGATCACGCCGGCGACCCCGGCCGCGGCGTCGAGGTGACCGATGTTGGACTTCACCGAGCCGATGGCGCAGAAACCGGCCTCGTCGGTGCCCGCCCGGAACGCCTTGGTGAGCGAGGTGACCTCGACCGGGTCGCCGAGCCGGGTGGCGGTGCCGTGCGCCTCGACGTAGCCGATCGTCCCCGGGTCGACGCCGGCCACGGCGTGGGCCTCGCGGATGACGGCGACCTGCCCGGCCGCGCCCGGGGCGGCGAAGCTGACCTTGTCCGAGCCGTCGTTGTTGGTCGCCGTGCCCTTGATCACCGCGTGGATCGTGTCGCGGTCGGCGATGGCGTCGCGGAGCAGCTTGAGCACGAGGACGCCCACGCCGTTGCCGAGCACCGTGCCGCTGGCGTCGGCGTCGAAGGTGCGCACGTGGCCGTCCCTGGACAGGATCGCGCCCTCTTCGTACAGGTAGCCCTTGGTCTGCGGCAGCTTGACCGTGACGCCTCCGGCGAGCGCCATGTCGCACTCGCCGTTGATGAGCCCCTGGCAGGCGAGGTGGATGGCCACCAGGGAGGTGGAGCAGGCGGTCTGCACGCTGTAGCTCGGCCCCTTGAGGTCGAGCTTGTAGGAGAGCCTGGTCGCCAGGAAGTCCTTGTCGTTGCCGACCATCACGGCGAAGTGGTTCGACGTGGTGGTCTGGTCGACGCGGGGCAGCACCTGCTGCTGGAGGTAGGTGTTGATCGCCGCCCCGGCGTAGACGCTGATCAGCCCGTCGTAGCGGGCCGGGTCGTAACCGGCGTGCTCCAGCGCGGCGTGACCCGTCGTCAGCAGGACGCGGTGCTGCGGGTCGGTGATCGCCGCCTCGGCCGGCGTGTACTCGAAGTAGCCCGTGTCGAAGAGGTCGACGTCCGGGATCACGCCGTGGGCCGGCACGTACGCCGGGTCGTCCAGCAGCGCCGCGGGGACGCCGGCCGCCGCCAGTTCCTCGCGGCCGAACCGGGTGATGCCCTCCCGGCCCTCGCTCAGCAGGCGCCAGAAGGACTCCAGGTCGTCGGCGCCGGGGAACCGCCCGGCCATCCCGATGATCGCGACATCCGTCTCGGCCACCTCGGCCTCGGGACTGCTCACTGGCCCAACTCTCCCAACGTCCGGGCGCCCGACCGGGCGGCGCAGGCGGTGTCGTTCCGTACCAGGACAGCTGCCGGCCGGGTGTGCCGGCCGACCGAAGAAAACAGGCGGGGCGTGCACGGAGAATTCCGGGGGTGCGCATTCCGGAGTCCGGCCGGAGATCCGGTAAGGAGCCAATGCCGTGGCCGCCCCCGACCCCCCATTGCCCCACGGGCCCCCTCCCGGCCCATTGCGCCCCCCGGCGCCGCGCCCCGAGCCTAGCCCGACCACCCCGGGCGACACCAGGAATCACCGGACAATCAATCCTGTGAATTCCCTGAAATCACCGCCGGTGACATTCACTACGCACCGCAATCATCCCGGCAGCCGCGCCGGGAAAACACCGTGTGGAGCCACCCTGAATTCCGTGTGGCCGAAACCCGACGGACCACCGGACACCCCTCGCGTCCGACCGCCCCGCCCGGGCGCACGCGAACGTCCCCGTTCGCACATGGCGACGGGAACCCAGCTCAGAGCACGTACAGTTCGGCCGGCGAGGCCGGCCGGCAGGGACCGGGACCGGCGAGGGCACCCACCACCCGGCCGGTCACCCCAGGCCCCGCACATCATTCGGCATGGCAACCGGCCGCATCCGGACCCCACTCCGGTGGCGTCGGCCGGGAATTCCCGCACCGCCCGCTCGGCCCCGGCGGACAACAGCCGGGAAACCATCGGGCCGATGGCCGGGCGATAACGCGTTAACGGTTCGGCTGATACTTCGAAAGAATGCCGGGCAAGGAGACAGGTCCGCTCTGTACCGTCTTCATCGTCATACCCCCGCATGAAAGATCTGGAGACCGGGCTGGGAATCTTGATCGAATACCGCGGAGACTATGCCCCGCAGCGACGCACTGTCAACGGTTGACTTCACGCGGACAAGGGCCCACCGGGTGGCGAGCGGTCCCGGTTCGCCTGGTTCGTCCCCCGACGGTCGGGCCCGTACGCCACTCCCGCCCCGGGCGCCCCGCGCGGCGGCAGGTTCCGGCCACGCCGGAGGCCGGCCTCCCCGGGGAGGGGGGCCGGCCTCCCGAGCGGAACGGACTCAGGCGTTCCGCTTCGCCGACTCGTTCTCCTGGGCCAGCCGGCGCAGCGCCAGCAGGACCGGCTCCATCATCACCGTCAGGACGAGGGCACGCTCGGCCTGTTCGAGCGGGTCCGCGGTGCCGGCGATCCGGTCGAGGTCGACCGCGGCGATCCGCCCGGCCAGGTCGGCATACCGGAGCAGGGACTCCCGGTCGACCGGCTCGCCGAGCGAGCGGAGGCTCTCCAGGGTCGCCCCCAGCGCCGCCCGGGCCGGGGCGTGCTCGGACACCTCCCAGCCCAGCTCCGCGATCAGCGCGTCCACCTCGGCCGCGGCGGGCACGGGTGCCGGCTCCTCGTCCTCGTCGACCGGCCGCGCCCCCATCACCAGGCCGAGCACCTGGTGCCGCTCGGCCCGGTGCTCCGCGACCGCCCCCAATACCGCCCTGGTCTCGCTCACACTGAGCCCCCGAACCCCGATCAGCGCCCGGACCAGCCGCAGCCGGCGCAGATGGGTCTCGCCGTACTCGGCCTGGGTAGCGGTGACGGGGCGGCCCGGCGCCAGCAGCCCCTCCCGCAGGTAGTACTTGATCGTCGCGATCGGGACCTCACTGCGGCGGCTCAACTCGGAGATGCGCACGGCTCCCTGCCTCCCTCTAGCCATTGGATACCGCCACTGTCTAACATAGATAGTGCCACTACCCAACAAGGAAGGCGCGCATCAGCCATGCCCACGCTCCCCTGGATCACCCCGAACCCGGCCACCCCCGGCACCGGCGCCGTCGTCATGGCCTCCCGCTTCGAGGTCCGCTCGCTCCGCGACGTCCCGCGCTTCTTCCTGAAGTCGCTCGCCGTCTGGCGCCTGCTGCGCACCGCCCCCGGCGCGCTCGGCGCCTCCCTGATCGCCCGGCCCCTGAAGCGGACCTTCTACACCCTCTCCGCCTGGGAGAGCCGCGAGGCCCTGAACGCCTTCGCCGGCAGCGAGCTCCACCGCTCGGTGATGACCGGCCTGCGCTCCACCATGAAGGACTCCACCTTCACCTTCTGGGACACCCCGGTCGAGCACCTCCCGATCACCTGGCCCGACGCCCACCGCCGCCTCGCCGAACAGCACGCCCGCCAGGCCTCCGCCTGACCGCCACCGCCCCGCTCTCCGGGCGCGCGGGGCTCCCCGCGGCCGGATCACCAGGATCACCGCACAACCCGGGCCCCTCACACAGGAAGTCGACCGGTCCGACTTCTCGTGCACGACCCGGCAGCGGCGCCGGCGCCGTCAGCCCTGGCCCGCCTTGGTGACCGTCAGGATGTCGGCGACGTAGACCAGGACGTCCGTACCCGTGATGCCTGCCGAGGCGGCACCCTCGGAGCCGTAGCCGAGTGCGGGCGGGACGGCGAACTCGATCCGGCTCCCGGCGGCCTTCCCTCGGATCGCGGCGTCCCAGCCCTTGATGGTCTGCCCGGCCCCGAGCTGGAACGAGAGCGGCTCCTGGCGGGCGTAGCTGGAGTCGACGGGCCGGCTGCCGCCCCACTTCTGCAGCACGTAGTGGCAGGTCACGAGGTCCTTCGGGCCGGCGACGGGGCCGGTGCCCTGGACCAGCGTCCGGCTGATCAGCTCGGTGGGCAGCGGCCCGGTGGCCGCGGCGACGACCGGCCGCTCGCCGAAGGCCGTACCCGCCGTGATCGCGGGCAGCCCCTGGCTGTCGGCCGGCACCGTGGCGGGCGCGGATGCGGAAGGCGACGCGGCGGCGGGAGACGACGCGGTAGCCGAGGGGGACGCCGCCGGGGAGGCCGACGCACCTGCCGACGAGCCGGCCTTCGCCGACGCGGTGGCCGCCGCCGATTCGCGGGCGGCCGCCCGCTCGTCCAGGACGAGAGCGGCCGCCACCAGCGTTCCGGCCACGGCCGCCACCCCGCCACCGACCCCCGCGAACAGCAGCCCGCGCCGCGACGGTCCCGCTCCCGGCGCCACCCCGCCCTCCGCTGTGGACGGCGCGCCGGGTCCGGCGACCAGTCGGGCTCCGGACGACGGCGGTTCGTACGGCTGCGTGGCACGGGCCTCCTCGCCGCGCCCCAGCACCAGCGTGCTCAGCTCGGCCGGCAGCCACTCCCCGCCGCCGAGCGTGGAGCCCACCGCGAACTCCGCCCGCAGCTCGGCCACGTTCGGCCGCAGGGCCGGGTCCTTGGCCAGGCACCGCGCGAGCGTCCCGCGCAACCCGGCCGGGACGGAGCCGAGTTGCGGCTCCTCCTCCACCGTCCGGTAGATCAGCGCCAGCAACTCGCCACTCCCGTGCGGCCCTTCGCCGGACGCCGCGAACACCGCGGTCGCCGCGAGCGCGTAGACGTCCGCGGCCGGGCCGGCCTGCCCGCCGCGAAGCTGCTCGGGGGCCATGTAGCCGGGGGTGCCGAACGCCTGGCCGGTGCGGGTGATCCGGGTGTGGTCGACGGTCCGGGCGATCCCGAAGTCGATGACGCGCGGCCCGTCGTCCGCCAGCAGCACGTTGGACGGCTTGAGGTCCCGGTGGGTGATGCCCGCGCGGTGGATCTCCTCCAGTGCGGCCGCCATGCCGGCGACCAGCGCGCGGACCGAGGCTTCCGGCAGCGGGCCCCGGCCGGCCACCGCCTCCGTCACGGAGACCCCGGCGATGTACTCGGTCGCCAGCCACGGGCGGCCGGCCGACGGGTCGGCGTCGAGCACCGCCGCCGTGAACCGCCCGTCCACCCGGCGCGCGGCCTCGACCTCGCGCGCGAACCGCTGCCGGAATTCCGGGTCCTGGGCGTACTCGGCCCGCGCCGTCTTGATCGCGGCGAGCCCACCGTCACCGGACCGGCCGAGGAACACCTCCCCCATGCCGCCGCTGCCGAGCCGGCCCACCAACCGATACGCGCCGATCCGCACCGGATCGTCCGACTCCAGCGGCCGCATCACCACTCCCCTCCCCCGTCGGGCCAGGTGAGCGTACTATCCGCCGCCCAACCCAGGCCCAGGCGGTCCCGGCAGGTGGGGCAGCCGGGTGCTGCACGGGAAGTCGGACGGGCCGACCTCCCGTGCGCGCGAGTTCAGACGTCGTACGCCTTGAGGGAGACCCGGGCCGTCCGCTCGTCCTGGTAGGTGACGTCCAGCTCCAGGAACACACGTTCAAATACCTGGACCGGTTCCCGGCTTCAGCTCGAACCAGACGGTCTTGCCGATGCGGCCCGCGCCCCGGGCGTGGGCACCCCAGGCAGCGGAGAGGGCGGTGACGAGTTCGAGGCCACGACCGGTCTCGTCCTCCGGGCCGGCCTGCCGGGGCTCGGGGAGGTCGGGGTTGGCGTCGGAGACCTCCACGCGGAACAGTTCGCCCGGGTCGAGGACGAGCCGGACGCCGATCAGCCGGTCGCGCGGGGCGCGGGCGTGCCGGCAGGCGTTGGTCACCAGCTCGCCCAGGAGGAGCATGGCGATCTCGGTCGTCTCGCCGGGGATCCGCCAGGAGAACGCCTGCCGGAGAAGCCGGACGCGGGCACGGCCGGCACTGCGGGGGTGAGAGGGGAACATCCACTCGACGTCGACTTGCTGAGTGAGCATCACGATCCTTGGCACGAGGAGGCTTTGGCGTCACTCACAGGGGCGGAGATCGGCCGTTTCACGTTCCGAGGATCGGCACCGGGGCATAGCCTCAGGAGTTACGCCGCCGGTACAGCCGGAGAGTGACCCGGGCCCTGACCGGCCCGAGAACGGGGGTTCGTGATGAGTGCGCCCGCACAGCCACCGATGGCCTGGAAGTACTGCGGCGACCAGATCAAGCGATGGCGCGAGCAGTCCGGGGTGACCCGCGAGCAGTTGAGCGTCGCATCGAGCTACGACATCGAGAGCGTGCGGTCGATGGAGGCGGGGAGACGGAAGCCGTCGCTTCAACTCCTAGCGATTGCTGACGAGTTGTGCAATGCCCGGGGGATGCTGCTGGGGGCGCAGGACTTCCTGAAGCCGGAGAAGTTCCCCTCGTACTCGCGGGGCTACACACAGGCCGAGAGCGAAGCCATTGCGATCCATTGGTACGAAGCGCTTCTCATTCCAGGACTCCTCCAGACCGAGGAGTACGCCAGGGAGTTGATCAGCCACAGCTGTCCGCCGCTGGACGATGAGACGGTTGAGGCCCGCGTAGCAGCACGCGTGCAGCGCCAGGAGAAGCTGAGGAACTCGCCAACCGTGCTGTTCGGCTTCGTGATCTACGAGGCCGCTTTCCGTGCCGTTGTGGGCAGCGCAGACCTCATGCACAGGCAGCTCGATCACCTCCTGGATGCCGGTGCACTGCGCAACGTCTCCATCCAGGTGCTGCCCATCGGTCGGGCCGCCTACGCCGGGCTCAGCGGATCGCTGGTCCTACTGGAGAGCCCCGATCACGACCGGCTCGCATATGTGGAAGCCCAGGACACCGGATCCCTGTACAGCGACGCCGACAAGGTCAGCACGCTCGCGCAGCGCTATGGAATGATCCGCATGCAGGCCCTCGGAGCAGAGGAGTCCGCGGAGTTCATCCGAAGACTGGCGGGAGAGCTATGAGTGCCGAACTCGCGTGGTTCAAGTCCAGCTACAGCAACGACCAAGGCGGCGCCTGTGTGGAAGTGGCCCTTTCCTGGGCCAAGTCCAGCTACAGCACCACTGGTGGCGGCGAGTGCATCGAGGTCGCCACTTCTGCCCGCACCGTCCACGTCCGGGACTCCAAGGACAAGGGCGGCCCGAACCTCTCCTTCTCCCCCGCCGCCTGGTCGGCCTTCCTCGCCTTCGCCGCCGAAGCTCAAGCGCCCGAAGCCGAGTGACCTTTACTGGGAACGGGCGCGACCGCCGCACAGCTCACGCTGGCACTCACCAGCGGACTCCCCGTGCCCGCCCAGAGCCCGGCGGGGCTCACCCGCCGCCGCCTGGTCGACAAGCTGCCCCCGGAACGCCCCTGGGGCCCCACCCCGGCGCCCGCCACCCGTATCGTCGAGTGCACCGCCTGCCGCATCCCCGGCCGCCCCGAGGCCCTCCCGGGCGGCCTCTGCCACCCCTGCCGCACGGGCACCGTCACGCCCCCGCCCCGGCCCCCGCGCCTGTCTCCCGCACAGGTGCGCCGCCGCGCCGCGCAGGCCCGGGCCGTTTTGCATCGATCATGAATAATCTCAGGTGCGAGCGTTAACCTATGCAAATTCCAAAGGTGGAGCAGGTGACAAACCTTGAAATCAAAGCTTCCCGGTTTGCCCACATGCTGAGATTCGTGCGATAGTCGAAGCAGCCCGACGGCGGGCGGCAACGAATCCGCCGAGGGCGCGCAGACTACGGCTGACCCGACCTGGCACGGCCGTCGCCCATCGCGCGGCACGCACCCCCTTGGCCGGCGCGATGACTTGCAGGGGCCCCCAGCAGCCGGACCGCGGCGCACCGGGGGCCCTGCGTGTTTTCCGGGCGGAGTGCGGGGGCGCGGCGCCAACTCAGTGCTGCCGCTCGCGGATCTTCAGCTCGAACCACACGCCCTTGCCGCGCGGCAGCAGGTCCGCACCCCAGCGATCGGCGAGGTCGTCGACGATCTTCAGGCCGCGCCCGCGCTCGGTGGGCGGCAGCGGGTCGGCCATGATCAGGCAGGGCAGCGCCCGCGAGGAGTCCCGCACCTCGACCCGCAGCCAGCCGGGCTTGCGCGACACCTGGAGGCCGATGGTCCGCCCGGCGGCGTGCCGCACCGCGTTGGCCACCAGTTCGGCGGTCAGTAACTCGCCGACCTCCAGCTGCTGGTGCAGGTCCCAGGACTCGAGGACCGACAGGACCAGCCGGCGGGCCACCGGACCGGACTCCGGCCGGGAGGGCAGCCGCACCTCGCCCGGCTCCGACTCGTCGCCCAGCCTGCCGAAGTACATCCGCTCCAGCTCCTCCGAGCTGAGCCGCTCCAGGGCCGCGAGCGCGTCTTGGAAGCACATCCACGACGTGTCAGCAACCAGGCTTGACCCAGGAAGTGATGACTGATCTGTTTCGCCCCAACCCGCCATGCGGACCATCATTGCGGAACGCAAGCAGCCGCGTACGGACAATGACCAAACGATCACTACCCACCGGGCATATGCCGCGAGCAACCCGGGCCGGGGTTCCGTCAAGCCCGGGTTGCCGCGAACGGGCTCCTACCAGGCACTCCAGCCCAGGTTCCAGCCGGCGAGGCCGTTGTCCGGCTCCACCTGGCCGCGCGTGGAATTCTTCACGGTCACGATGTCGCCGATCAGCGAGTCGTCGTAGAACTTGCCCGCCGAGGTGCCGGAGCCGCCGCCCTTGACGTCCTTCAGGCCGACGCAGCCGTGGCTGACGTTGTCCTCGCCGAAGGCGTCGCTCCAGTAGTTGCCGTGCACGTACGTCCCGGACGTGGTCAGCCGCATCGAGTGCGGCACCATCAGGTCGTACGGCGCGCCGGTCATGCCGGGCATGCTGCTGGACTGCATCCGCACCGTGCCCTCCTTGGACATCACGACCATGGTGCCGTTCCAGGTCGGGTGCTCCGGCGAGCCGGAGGTGATGTCGATGACCGAGGTCTGGCCGTCGCGGGTCACCGTCATCCGGTGGGTCTTGGCGTCAACCTCCGAAACCTGCGATCGCCCGATCGTGAAGGGCTCGTCCCGGTCCACACCGCCGTAGACGCCGGGGGCGATCTCCACGCTCTTCAGCCGGTAGTGGACGGTGACCTTGGTGCCGGGCTTCCAGTACGCCTCCGGGCGGAAGTCCAGCCGGCGGTCGCCGAACCAGTGGCCCTTCACCACGGTGCCGTTGTCGGTCTCGATGCTGACGCCCTTGGCGACGGCGTCCTTGTTCTTGACGTCCTTGTCGAAGTCCACCGAGACGATCATGCCGACGCCGTACGTGGCGTTGTCCTCGACGTTGTCGCTTGCCTTCGCCTCGCGCTCCGGCGTCAGCGTGGTGAAGCTGCTGTCCGCGGAGGCGACCACGCCGTTGGCGTCCGCCGCCATCGCGCTCACCTGGTAGGCGGTGCCGACCGCGAGGCCGGCGGACGGAGTCCAGCTGCTCCCGTCGGCGGCGATGGTGCCGGCCACCTCCTTGCCGGCCTTGTCGCTCACCTTGACCGTGGTGAGCTTGCCGCCGGCCACGGAGACCTTCAGCGCGCCGTTCGGCGCCACGTCCACCGCGCCGCTCTTCGGCTGGATGTCCACCACGGCGGCCGACGTCTTCGGCGTCGCCGCCGGTGCGGCCGCCCCGGACGCGGACGCCGAGGCGCTCGACGCGGCCCCCGCCGCGCCGCGCCCCAGTTCGGCCTTGGCCGCGCTCCCGCTGCCGCCGCCGCTGCACGCGCTGGTCAGCACCAGCGCACCGCCGAGAAAGCCGGCGGCCATGACCTTGCGTATCGACCTCACGTCGACTCTCCCTCCCTCGATCCCGCCCGTTGCTCCCGGCGGGGTCCGACAGATACACGCCGCAGCCAACGGAAAGGTTGCGCCATTCGAGGGGCAATTACCCCACGAACGACGACCGGCCCGACCCCAACGAGTGAGGATCGGGCCGGTCGTTACCGAACCGGGACTACCGGGGCCGCCGCGGGGTAGGTGCTACCGCCCGGACGGCCGGGCCGGACTACCAGTTGGCCCAGTTGATGTTCCAGCCGCCCAGCCCGTTGTCGGGCGCGACGTTCTTCTCCTTGGTGTTCACGATCTTGACGACGTCGCCGATCATCGAGTCGTTGAAGAACTTGCCCGCCACCGAGGAGTCGCTGCCGCCCTTCTCGTCGGCCATCGAGACGCAGCCGTGGCTCCCGTTCGACCTGCCGAAGGGGGGATTGGCCTTGGACCAGTAGTTGCCGTGCACGAAGGTGCCGGAGGTGGTCAGCCGCATGGCGTGCGGGACGTCCTGGATGTCGTACTCGCCGCCGAGACCGACGGTCTGCGAGTTCATCCGGGTGACGGCCTCCTTGGACATGATCACCATGGTGCCGCCCCAGGACGGGGTCGCGTCCGCGCCGAGGGTGACCGGCACGGTGTGGCTCTGGCCGTCCCGGATCACCGTCATCTGGTGCGACGCGGCGTCGGCCGTGGACACCTGCGAGCGGCCGATGGTGAACGGCTCGTCCTTGTCCACGTCGCCGTAGATGCCGGGCGCGACCTCGACGTTCTTCAGCCGGTACTTGATGGTGACCTTGGTGCCCGGCTTCCAGTACTCGGCCGGACGGAAGTCCACCCGGCGGGCGCCGAACCAGTGGCCCTTCACCTCGGTGGCGCCGTCGGCGGTCTCGAAGGTGATGCCCTTGACGACCGCGTCCTTGTTCTTGACGTCCTTGTTGAAGACCACCGAGACGATCATGCCGACGCCGTAGGTGGCGTTGTCGGAGATGTTGTCGTTGGTGGAGATCGTCTTCGCCGGGGTCAGCGTGGTGAACGAGGTGGTCGACGCGGCCACCAGGCCCTCCGCGTCCTTGGCCTGCGCGTTCACCTTGTAGGCCATGCCGACGGCCAGCGCGCCGCTGGGCTTCCAGGCGGTGCCGTCCGGGGTGATCGCACCCGCGACCGGCTTGCCGTCCTTGTCGGTCACCTCGACCGTGGCGAGCTTGCCGTTGGCCACCGAGACGTTCAGCCCGTTGGTGGGCGCGACGTCCTGGGCGCCGTCCTTGGGCTCGACGGTCAGCACGGCGGCCGAGGCCTTCGGCGCCGCCTGGCTCTGGCCGGGCGCCGGGGTGCCGTTGGCACCCGCCGTCGCGGCCGCGTCGCCGCCCCCGCTGCCGCTCCCGTTGTCGCTGCCCTTGTCGTCGCCGCAGGCCGCGGTGAACAGCAGCACCCCACCCATGGCCAGCGCCACCGCACTACGTCGTACGGCACGGCCGCGTCGGTTGGTGGTGGTGCGTATTGCGGCGTCGGCCGCCCTAACCGGCTTCACGGTCTCTCCCCTCCCGGTGTCCACCCTGATGGACGCACTGACTGCCGGGACAGGTTGCACCGGACCGGCGATCTTCCACGCCGGGCTTCGGCGCGCAAGCAGGATAGCTAAGCCGAATGAGTGAACCCTGGGGGGAGGGTGGTGAACCAGGGGTGGCGCCTGTGTGAAGGGTGGGACCCCCGGGCCGGGTGTGTCCCCGGAACGGTCGGCCTCCCGGGCTCCGGGCGGTGGCTCAGTGCGCGGCCGCGCTGCCGGCCCGCCACTGCTCCCAGGGCAGGTTCCAGCCGTTCAGCCCGTTGCTCGGCGGGACGACGTCCCCCGCGGAGGCCTTCACCTCCAGCACGTCCCCCGGGATGGTGTGCTCGAACAGCCAGCCCGCCGGGGAGTCCTTGCTCGTCCCGCCCTTGACGTCGGCCAGGCCGATGCAGCCGTGGCTGGTGTTGGCGGTGCCGAAGACCTCCGGGTCGGCCCAGTAGTTGCCGTGGATGAAGGTGCCCGAGCCGGTCAGCCGCATCGCATGCGGGACGTCCTTGATGTCGTACTCGTCGCCCATCCCGACGGTCTGCGAGTTCATCCGGGTCACCTTGTACTTCTCCGACACCACCAGCACACCGCGGTACGTCGTGTGCTTGGGATCACCGCCGGAGACCTTGAGCTCCTTCACCACCGGGCCGCCCCGGCCGGCCCGGACGGTCAGGGTGTGGGCGTCCAGGTCCACCGTGGACACCTGGGCCCGGCCCACGGTGAACCGGACCTCCCGCACCTGGGTGCCGAACTCGCCCGGCGCCCCCTGCACGCCCTTCAGCCGCAGCGCCACCGTCACCCTGGTGCCCGCCGCCCAGTACCGCTGCGGACGGAGGTCCAGCCGCTGGTTGCCGAACCAGTGCGCGGCCACCTCGACCGGCGGGTCGGCGGTCACCTCAACCGCCTTCTCGACCGCCGCGCGGTCGGCGATCGGGCGGCTGAAGCGCAGCGAGACCGGCATCCCGACGCCGACCGTGGAGCCGTCCTCCGGGGTGAAGAAGGCGACGAAGGTGTGCGCGCGGGCCACCGTCGAGAAGTCCGTGTGCCGGGCCGCCTTCCGGCCCTGCCCGTCCTCGGCCACCGCGTCCAGTGTGAAGGCGGTGCCCAGCGGGAGCAGGCCGTCCGGCATCCAGGCCGAGCCGTCCTCGGAGACCGTGCCGGCCACCTCGGTGCCCTTGGCGTCCGCCAGCCGGACCGAGACCAGCCTGCCCTCCGCCACCGTGACCCGGACCGGGCCCTCCGGCGGCACGTCCTGGGCGCCGTCGGCGGGCAGCGCGGTGATCTCCGCCCGGGAGGCGGGCGGCGGCGCCACATGGCCCGGGCCCGGGGAGGCCGACCCGGCGGGCTGCGGCGTGCCGCCCCCGCCGGCGCAGCCGGTCAGCACCGCCAGGCACCAGGCCAGCGCCCCCGCACGCCGTGCCCACACCCGTCCTCCGGGCCGCATTCCGGGGCCTCCCCACCGCTTCCGTCCGACACCCGGCACAACGAGGCCGGTCCCGGCAGGACACGCCGCCCGTCACCTGCGGGGCCCGGAAACCCCGCCCGGCAGGAGCAGGCCCGGGGCCCGGGAGCGGGGAGGCGGAGGACGGGGGGCAGGGTCCGGCGGCCCGGAGCACCCCCGTGCCGCCATCCGCCCGCAAGCCTCCGTTCAGCGGGCTTCCCGTCCGTGGGATCAGGGAAAGAGAAGGTGAACGAGGTCCCCGGCACCCCGGTTCAGGGAGGGTACGGCCATGGCGTCAGGGCAGGAGCTGGAAGCCGGCGTGCGGCCGCACGGCGGGCCGACCGCCGAGCCGGCGTGGCCCGGCAGCTGGCAGCCGCTCGGCGCCCGCTTCCGGACCGACCCGCAGGGCCGCCAGGGCACCAACTTCGCGCTCTGGGCGGCCGGCGCCGAGGCCGTCGACCTCTGCCTCTTCGACGAGGACGGCCGGGAGAGCAGACACCGCCTCGCCGAGCAGAACTTCCAGACCTGGCACGGCTTCCTCCCCGGCGTCCGGCCCGGCACCCGGTACGGCTTCCGCGTGCACGGCCGCTGGGACCCGTGGACCGGCGCCCGCTGGAACCCGGCCAAGCTGCTGATCGACCCGTACGCGCGGGCCATCGACGGCTGTTACACCTCCCACGACGCGGTCTGCGCCGCCGTCCGCAACTGGCCCGAGGCGGACGTCGCCGACACCGTCCGGGACAACCGCGACTCCGCGCCCTACGTACCCCGGTCGGTGGTCGTCCACGACGACGACGACTGGTACGACGACCAGCGCCCCAAGACGCCGTGGGCCGAGACCGTCCTGTACGAGATGCACGTGCGCGGCTTCACCATGCGCCACCCCGACATCCCGCCACCCCTGCGCGGCACCTACGCGGGCCTGGCCCACCCCGCCGCGATCGGCCACCTCACCACGCTCGGCGTGACCGCCGTCGAACTGCTGCCGGTCCACCAGTACGCCGACGAGGACCACCTGCAGGCCCGCGGGATGGCCAACTACTGGGGCTACAACTCGATCGGCTACTTCGCCCCGCACGCCGGCTACTCCGCGTCCGGCGGCCGCGGCGGCCAGGTCGGCGAGTTCAAGCGGATGGTGCGCGCGCTGCACGCCGCCGGGATCGAGGTGATCCTCGACGTGGTCTACAACCACACCGCCGAGGCCTCCGAGCTCGGACCGAGCCTGTCCCTGCGCGGCATCGACAACGCCGGCTACTACCGTCTCCCGCCGAACCGCCCGCGCGGCTACGCCGACTACACGGGCTGCGGCAACACCCTGGACACCCGCCGCCCGCAGGTCGTCCGGCTGGTCACCGACTCGCTGCGGTACTGGGTGACCGAGATGGGCGTGGACGGCTTCCGCTTCGACCTCGCGGCCGCGCTCGCCCGGGGCGGCGACGGCGTCGACATGGACCACCCGTTCCTCGCCGCCGTCTCGCAGGACCCGGTGCTCAGCCGGGTGAAGCTGATCGCCGAACCGTGGGACGTCGGCGCGGGCGGCTACCAGGTGGGCGGTTTCCCGCCGCTCTGGGCCGAGTGGAACGACAAGTACCGGGACACCGTGCGGGACTTCTGGCGCGGCGCCCGCCCGGACGTCCGCGAGCTGGGCTACCGGCTCTCCGGCTCCTCCGACCTCTACCAGCGCGGCGGGCGGCGCCCGTACGCCTCGGTCAACTTCGTCACCGCGCACGACGGCTTCACCCTGCGCGACCTGGTCTCGTACAACCGCAAGCACAACGAGTCCAACGGCGAGGCCAACCGGGACGGCACCGACGACAACCGGTCCTGGAACCACGGCGCCGAGGGCGAGACCCCGGACCCGGCCGTGAACGCCCTGCGGCTGCGTCAGCTGCGCAACCTGATGGCCACCCTGCTGCTCTCCACCGGCGTCCCGATGATCACCGCGGGGGACGAGTTCGGCCGCACCCAGGGCGGCAACAACAACGCCTACTGCCAGGACAACGAGACCGGCTGGGTGGACTGGTCGCTGCTGGACGACCCGCGCTGGGCCGGGCTCTCCGCCCTCACCGCCCGCCTCGTCCGGCTCCGCCGCGCCCACCCGGTGCTGCGCCAGCGGGCGTTCTTCTCCGGCCGGGCCGCGGTGCCCGGCGGCCAGCCGGACCTGGCCTGGTTCACCCCGCGCGGCAAGGAGATGACCGAGGCCGACTGGTTCGGCCCGACGGCCTGCCTCGGCATGCTGCTCTCCGGCGCCGCGATGTCCGAACGCGACCAGTACGGGCGTCCGCTGCGCGACGACAGCTTCCTGCTGCTACTCAACGCCGGCCCCGACCCGGTCCCCTTCACCCTCCCGGGCGAACCCTGGGCCGTGCCCGGCGCGCGGTACCGCACGGTTCTGGACACCGCCGCCGACGAGACCGGCAACGGCACCCACCGCCACCGCCCGCAGGACACCGTCACGGTGACGGGGCGCTCGCTGCAACTGCTGCGGACGCCCGCGCCCGGCGCCTGAGCGCGGTGCCTGGGCCCGGGTTGGCCGGTTCTCGCCGTTCCCGCCGGTAAGGGCCGAAAAACCTGGTGAGAAATGACAGGTCCCCGACCTACCCTCGGCCCCGATGGCCGAGAAACAGCTCCCCCACGCCGAAGCCCACGCCGAAGCCCACGCCGAAGCCCGCCCCGACGCCGCCGACGCCACCACCGAGGCCACCGCCGGCGCCCCCCGCCGCTCGACGGTCCGCTCGCTGCTGCGCCTGTGGCCGTACGCCCGCGCGATCCGCTGGCGGCTGGCCGTCTCGGTGACCGCCGCCGTGGTCGCCATGCTCAGCGTGCTGGGCGTCCCGATGGTGCTCCAGCGGATCGTGGACGGCCCGCTCGCCGACCACGACCTCGCCGCGATCTGGCCGCTGGTCGGCCTGCTGGTCCTCCTCGGCGTGGTCGAGGCCGCACTCTTCTACACCCGCCGGGTCGTACTGGCCCGGCCGCTGGCCGGAGTGGAGACCGCGATGCGCGGGGACCTCTACGCCAGGCTCCAGCGCCTGCCGGTCTCCTTCCACGACCGCTGGGGATCCGGCCAGCTGCTCTCCCGGGCCACCTCCGACATGTACACCATGCGGCTGTTCCTCGCCTTCCCGCTGGTCTTCCTGATCGTCAACACCGTGATGTTCCTGGCCGGAACGGCGATGATGTTCACCCAGGACTGGCGGCTGGCGCTGATCGTGCTGCTGCCGGCCGTGCCGCTGCTGGTCCTCACCCGGCGGTTCGAGGCCGGCTACTCGGGCGCCGCCCGCCTCGCCCAGGACCAGAACGGCGACCTCGCCACCGTGATCGAGGAGTCCGTCCTCGGCATCCGCATCCTCAAGGCCTTCGGCCGCCACCGTTCGATGGCGGAGCGCTTCCGCGAACAGGCCCGGCTGCTGCGCCGCACCGAGCTGCGCAAGGCCGGCCTGCTGGCCAACCTCTGGGCGGTCATCGTCGGCCTGCCCGAGCTGGCGCTCGGCTGCGCGCTCGCGGTCGGCTGCCACCTGGTCGCGCACGACGAGCTGAGCACCGGCACCCTGGTCGCCTTCCTCTCCACCGCGCTCGCCCTGCGCTGGCCGGTGGAGTCGCTGGGCTGGCTGCTCGCCTACGCCAACGAGGCCGCCACCGCCGCGGACCGCTTCTTCGAGGTGCTGGACGAACCCCTGCCGGACGAAGCGCAGCGTGACGCCTCGCCGGCCGACGCCCCCGCGGCGGCCGGGACGACGCGCGACGGCATCCGGCTCACCGGCGTCCGCTTCCGCTACCCGGACGCCCCGCCCGGCACCCCCGACCTGCTCCACGGCATCGACCTGCACATCCGCAGCGGCGAGACGATGGCCCTGGTCGGCGCCACCGGCAGCGGCAAGACCACGCTCACCGCCCTCCTCCCCCGGCTGTACGAGGCCACCGGCGGCACCATCACCCTGGACGGCCGGGACATCCGCGAGCTCTCCCGGGAGCGGCTGCGCGAACTGGTCGCGGTCGCCTTCGAGGAGCCCACCCTGTTCTCGGCCACCGTCCGGGAGAACGTGCTGATGGGCGCGCCCGGCGCCGGTCCCGACCGGCTCGCCGCCGCACTCGCCACCGCCCAGGCCGACTTCGTCGGGAAGCTGCCGGACGGCGTGGAGACGGAGGTCGGCGAGCAGGGCCTGAGCCTCTCCGGCGGCCAGCGCCAGCGGCTCGCCCTGGCCCGCGCGGTGGTCGGCGACCCGGCCTTCCTGGTGCTGGACGACCCGCTCTCCGCGCTGGACGTGCACACCGAGGCGCTGGTCGAACGGGCCCTGCGGCAGGTGCTCGGCTCGACCACCGCGCTGGTGGTGGCCCACCGGCCGAGCACCGTCCTGCTCGCCGACCGGGTCGCGGTGCTGGCGGACGGCCGGATCGAGGCCGTCGGCACCCACCAGGAACTGCTGCGCGGTTCGGCGCGCTACCGCGAACTGATGTCGGGCGAGGCCGCCCTCGTACCGGAGGGGAGCCCCGCCCGATGACCACCACCACGATCGAACCCGCCGGGCAGGCCGCGGCCGAGGAGCCGCAGGACGAACTGCCGCCCCCGCCGGCCGACGAGGAGGACATCCCCGTCCCGCCCGGCGCGCCCCGCGCGCTGCTGCGCTCGCTGCTCGGCCCGCACCGGGCCCGGATCACCGTGGCGATGGTGGTCATCCTGCTCCAGCAGGCGGCGCTGCAGTCGGGCCCGCTGCTGGTGGCGATCGCGATGGACCGGGGCATCCCGGCGCTGCGCGACCACGACGCCGGCCCGCTGATCGCGGTGATCTCCGCCTACCTCGGCTTCGCCCTGCTGAGCACGCTGCTGCAGTGGTCGTTCATCAGGATCAGCGCCCGGGTCAACCAGGACATCCTGCTGGAGCTGCGCGGCCGGATCTTCCGGCACGCCCAGCGGCTCAGCCTGGACTTCCACGAGCGCTACACCTCGGGCCGGATCATCTCGCGCGCCACCAGCGACGTCGACGCCCTGCGCGAGCTGCTCTCCGAGGGGCTCCAGGAGCTGCTCAGCGTCTTCCTCTCGGTCTGTTACATCTCGGTGCTGCTGCTGGTGCTGGACTGGCGGCTCGGCCTGGCCTCGCTGGCCTCCTTCGTGCCGCTGTTCCTGATCGCCCGGTCCTTCCGGCGCCGCTCGCGCCGGGTCTACCGCCGCTCCCGCACCTCGGCGGCCTCGCTGATCGTCCGCTTCACCGAGACGATGAACGGCATCCGCCCGGTGCAGGCGTTCCGCCGCGAGCGGACCAACGACGCCGCGTTCGGCGTGGTGAACCGGCAGTCGGCCGCCGCCACCGCGGACGGCCTGCTGGAGATCGCCCGGTACGTCGGCCTCTCCCGCGGCACCGCCAACCTCTGGACGGCCGGCGTGGTGCTGCTCGGCGCGTTCCTGGTCACCGAGGACGTGGTGGAGCTCGGCGTGCTCACCGCCTTCGTGCTCTACCTGCGCCGGCTCTTCGACCCGATCGACCAGCTGGCGATGTTCCTGAACAGCTACCAGTCCGCGGCCGCCGCCCTGGAGAAGATCGCCGGCCTGCTCGCCCACGAGCCGACCGTCACCGAACCGGCCGAGCCGAGGAAGCTGCCCCCGGTGAACGGGCCGGTGGTGGGGCGCGAGGTGCACTTCGAGAAGACGCGGTTCGGCTACCGCACCGGCAAGGAGGTGCTGCCCGCCTTCGACCTGGTGCTGCCGGCCGGACGGACGGTGGCCGTGGTCGGCGCGACCGGCGCGGGCAAGTCGACCGTCGCCAAGCTGCTGGCCCGCTTCTACGACCCGACCGACGGTCGGATCACCCTGGACGGGGTGGACCTGCGCGACCTCGCCACGCCCGAGCTGCGCCGCGGGGTGGTGATGGTGACCCAGGAGTCCTTCCTGTTCTCCGGCACCGTCGCCGAGAACATCGCGATCGGCCGGCCCGGCGCCACCCGGGAGGAGGTCGAGCAGGCCGCCCGGGACATCGGCGCGTACGAGTTCATCGCCGCGCTGCCGGACGGCTTCGACACCGACGTGCGCAAGCGCGGCGGCCGGATCTCGGCCGGCCAGCGCCAGTTGGTCGCGTTCGCCCGCGCCCTGCTGGCCGACCCGGCGGTGCTGATCCTGGACGAGGCGACCAGCTCGCTCGACGTGCCGGGCGAACAGGCCGTCCAGCGGGCGATGCGCACGGTGCTGGCCGGGCGGACGGCGGTGATCATCGCGCACCGGCTCTCCACCGTCGAGATTGCCGACCGGGTGCTGGTGATGGACCAGGGCCGGATCGTCGAGGACGGCACCCCGCAGGAACTGGTCGGCGGCTCCGGCCGGTTCGCCGAGCTGCACCAGGCCTGGCGGGACAGCCTGGTCTAGATCCAACGCCGTTCAGTTAGGGCGGCCTGGGCGGCGTCAAGGGTCGATTGTGAGCATGCTGATGCTGATGGTCGCTTTGTAGGTGGCTCGGTCGATGG
>NZ_JBEYVJ010000111.1:0-22072 GCF_040643935.1 Kitasatospora sp. NPDC047058
ACCGGGGTGCCGAACTCCCGCTTCGACCGGGGGCCGCGCAGCCGCCGCTCGGTCAGCGCGCCCGCCACGATCACCAGGCCGGACAGGAGCGGGTACCGCAACGCCGAGTACCTGCGCGAGCTGCTCGACGAGGCCATCGCCACCGCCGAACGCACCCTGTTCGACCTGCGCACCGCCGCCGCCGACGACTCCCGCATCCTCGCCGCCCTCGGCGACGGCGGCCTGCTGCCGCCCGGCCCGGACGTCCTCGCCACCGTCGAGTACCTCGCCGAGCACGGCATCCCCGCGCTGCCCGGCTGGCGCTACCTCGCCCAGTCCGTCGACCCGGCCGACCACGAGGCGATCCTCGCCGCCCGCCCCGAGCTGGTCGACGGCGTCGTCATCACCGACCCCAACTCGCTGGAGCGGGCCCGCGAGGCCCTCCAGGCCGCCGCCCTGCTGCCGCGCTCCACCGTGGCCGTCGGCGCCGCCGCCTCGCTGATCGCCCCGATCACCGGCGAGCCCGCGTTCTTCCTCGTCCCGCCGAACCCGGCCATGCACGACGAGTCCGCCGCCGACGGCGAACGCCGCGAACTGCGCGCCCGCGCCACCGCCCGCGAGGAGCACATCCGCGAACTCGCCGCCCGCCTCGGCGGCGACCGCGCCCTCGCCGCCCGCCTCGCCTCCTGGCACGCCAACTGCCCGCCCGGCACCCTCGCCGAGCTCGCCGCCGCCGCCGAGGCCGCCCACGAGCACGCCGAGCAGGCCGCCGCCACCCTCGCCACCCTGCGCGCCGACCACGACGAGGCCGAGACCGACCACGCCGTCGCCGCCACCGCCCACGAGGAGCACCGGGAGACCGCCCAGCGCGCCCGCCGCCGCGCCGACGCCCTCTCCGGCCTCGCCTTCCGGCTGCGCGAACGCGCCGGCTGGACCCGCCGCCAGCGCGAACTCGCCGAGGACGCCACCGAGTGCGACCGCCGCCAGGCCCTCTGCGCCGAACGCGCCCGCACCTGCGACGAGGACCGCCGCGCCGCCCAGCGCGCCGCCGACGACGCCCGCCGCACCGCCCGCACCCTGCGCGCCGAGCGTGCCGAGATCCCCGCCGCCGAGCAGGCCGAGGAGCCCGGGACCGACGCCGCGCCCGCCGCCCTGCCGGCCCTGCGCGAGGCCTACCGCGCCGCCTCCCAGCTGTACGAGAAGGTCGGCGTCGGCGCCGACCTGCGCGCCGAACAGGCCCGCGCCGAGGGCGACGAGGCCGCCGCCGCGGCCGAACTCGACCGCCTCACCAACAAGGTCCGCACCCGCGCCGAGGAACTGCTCGGCAGCCCCGACGGCGCCGACGGCCCGGCCCGCCAGGCCGCCGCCGCCCGTGCCGAGGAACTCGTCGCCACCATCGAGGCCCGCTCCGCCGCCGCCAGCGAGCAGCTCGGCCGGCTGCGCGGCGAGGCCGAACGCTCCGCGCCCGCCGACGGCGAGGCCCACACCGAGCTGCCCGAGGACCTCGTCCCCACCGACCCCGAGCACGCCCAGGCCCTGCTGCGCACCGCCACCACCCGCCTCGCCGAGCGCCGCGAGACGGTCGAGACCGCCCGCACCGCCCACGCCGACCTGCAGCGCACCTTCGACGCCGCCCAGGCCGCCGCCGCCGACTTCGACGAGCACGCCGGCCAGCTCCGCGACGGCCTGCGCGAGCACCCGGACGACGACGGCCGGCCGGTCGAGCCCTACCTCGGCGCGCTCGCCGACGCCCGCACGGCCGCCGCCGAGGCCCGCCGCGCCCTGCGCACCGCCGCCGGCGAGCTGTCCTCCGCCGAACTCGCCGTCCGCGACGCCTCCGACGCGCTCGTCCGGCACGCCAACGCGGCCCGCTACGAGGCCGTCCGCACCCCGGCCCGCCAGCAGATCCGCGAACTGCCCGCCTCCGCCCTGCCCGACCACGCCGCCGCCTGGGCCACCGCCTTCGCCCCCCGGCTGCGCGTGCTCACCGACGAGCTCGCCCAGCTGGAGAAGAACCGCGGCTCGATCGTGGACCGCCTGCGCGGCCTGGTGGAGTCCTCGCTCACCACCCTGCGCGCCGCCCAGCGGCTCTCCCGCCTGCCCGAGGGCCTGGGGGAGTGGTCCGGCCAGGAGTTCCTGCGGATCCGCTTCGAGGACCCGGACCACGCCACCCTGGTCGAGCGCCTCGGCGAGGTGATCGACGAGGCCACCCGCGCCGCCGTCAAGAAGAACAGCGACCTGCGCCGCGACGGCATGTCCCTGCTGCTGCGCGGCGTCGCCGCCGCGATCGGCCCGCGCGGCGTGAGCGTCGAGATCCTCAAGCCGGACGCCGTGCTGCGCGCCGAGCGGGTCGGCGTCGGCCAGATGTCCGACGTCTTCTCCGGCGGCCAGCTGCTCACCGCCGCCATCGCGCTCTACTGCACGATGGCCGCGCTGCGCGCCAACGACCGCGGCCAGTCCCAGCTGCGGCACGCCGGCACGCTCTTCCTGGACAACCCGATCGGCCGCGCCAACGCCACCTACCTGCTGGAGCTCCAGCGGGCGGTCGCCGACGCGCTCGGCGTCCAGCTGATCTACACCACCGGCCTGTTCGACACCACCGCGCTCGCCGAGTTCCCGCTGGTCATCCGGCTGCGCAACGACGCCGACCTGCGGGCCGGCCTGAAGTACATCTCGGTGGAGGAACACCTGCGCCCGGGCCTGCCCGCCGCGCCGGACCCGGACGGCCCGGCCGTCCACGGCGAGATCACCGCCACCCGGATGTTCAAGCGCCCGGCGGAGGTTCCCGCCCAGACGTGATCCGCCTACGGTGGTGTCCATGCTGACGATCGCTCACCTCAGTGACATCCATCTCGGACAGGACCAGGACGGTGACGGCGGGGACCGCGCGTACCGGCGGGCCGAGCAGGTGATGGCGTACCTCAACGCCCTGCCCGGCCCGCTGGACGCGGTGCTCGTCACGGGCGACCTCGCCGACCACGGCCTGCCCGGCGAGTACGAGCAGGTCGCCAAGGTGCTGACCTCGCGTCACCCGGTGCTCACCTGTCCCGGCAACCACGACATACGCGAGCCCTACCGGGAGGTGCTGCTCGGCGAGGCGGCGTCCGGCGGCCCGGTCAACCGGCTGCACCGGCTGCCGGGCGCCGACGTGCTGATGCTCGACTCCTCGATCCCCGGCCAGGATGACGGTCTGCTGGACGAGGAGACGATCGGCTGGCTGGACCGCACCCTCACCGAGGGCCGGCAGGAGCTTCCGGCGCTGCTCGCCTTCCACCACCCGCCGGTCACCCTCCACCTGCCGTACGTCGACCCGATCCGCCAGTTCGGGGAGGAGCGGCTCGCCGAGGTGCTGGCCCGTCACCCGCGGGTGCGGGCGCTGCTCTGCGGCCACTCCCACACCGGCGCTGCCACCACCTTTGCCGGACTACCGGTGCTGGTGGCGCCGGGCGTGGTCTCCACCGTCACCCTGCCCTGCGAGGGCGGGGCCGAGATCCGCTTCGACCACCCGCCGCAGTTCGCCTTCCACGTCCTGGCCGACGACGGTCGGCTGACCAGCCACTACCGCGCGCTGGCCTGACGCGTCCGGGGCTGCGGCGGCCGGGCCTGCGGTGCGGGCCCGGCCGCCCGGCTGCCGGCCATCGGCGAGGCCGCGTGCGGTCCGCGGGCCCGCTGCGCGGCGATCTGACGCGAGATCAGGATCTCCAGCAGGCACCACATCGAGCCGAACACCCCGAGCCCCATCGCCATCAGCGCCGGTGTCAGCAGCCAGCTGTCCGCGTACGAGGCCAGGGTCGCGACCAGCAGGCCGACCAGGGTGAACGCCAGGCAGAGCACCGCCCGGACGGCGGCGGTCCGTACCTCGTCGGGCAGGCGGCGGCGACGGCGTGCGACGGACATCGGGCGACCCCCAGGCGCGGTCACGGTGGCGGGGTGTGCGGGCGGGGCGCACGGACGCGCCCCTGCACGCCTACTCTGCCCTGTCGCACCCCGGCTATGCGCCCGAATTCCCCGAAGTGCCGCCAAATGGTGTGATCTGCTCCGGAAAGCCGCAACCCGGACTCAGGGTGCGCCGAGGCCCAACTGCTGGTCGAGCTCCTCCAGCGCACCCTTCACGATCGTCCGCATCGCCTGCTCCGCGTGCTCGGCGTCCCCCGCGCAGATCGCCTCGGCGACCTCGCGGTGCAGCCGGATCGCGTACGGCTCCGGCTGATGGGGCATCAGATCGTACTCGGTGCGGCCGGTCAGTACCGCCCCGACGGTGTCCCCGAGGTGGGCGAACATCTCGTTGCCGGAGGCCTTCAGTACGGTCGCGTGGAAGGCGATGTCGTGCCGGAGGAAGGCCTCCAGGTCGGCGGCCCGCGCCGTCATGGTCAACTCCACGGCCAGTGAGCCGAGTTCGCGGCGCTCGTCGTCACTGGCATGCTGTGCGGCGAGCGCGGCGGCGGCCGGTTCCACGGCCACCCGCAGCGAGCCGAGCGAGCGCAGCTGGGCCGGCCGGTCGCTGCCCGCCAGCCGCCAGCGGATCACCAGCGGGTCGAAGACGTCCCAGGTGGACTTCGGCTGGACGGTGATGCCCACCCGGCGCCGGGGGGCCACCATGCGCATCCCCTCCAGGATCCGCACCGCCTCGCGGACCACCGTCCGCGACACCCCGAACCGCTCCTCCAGCTCCTCGCTGCGCAGCACCGCGCCCTCGGGCACCTCGCCGGACGCGATGGCCGGTCCGAGCTCGGCGAGCAGTCGGCCGGGCAGCCCCTGGATCTCCATCCGCCCAGCCTAGACGGCCGCGCCCGGCTCACCCCGGGCGGGCCCGGACGCCCCGCCCGCGCCGCTAAAAGTATGACGATTTGGTATCCGGGCCTTGAATACGTCATATCTTTGGAGCGATAGTGGCGGCCAGGCAACGAAGGAGCACCACCCATGGCTCTCAGCGTCGAGAACCACGACACTCCGGCACCCGGCACCCCCGGCCCCCTCACGGTCGTGGTGATGGGCGTCTCCGGTGTCGGCAAGACCACCGTGGCCCGCCTCCTGGCCGACCGCCTCGGCCTCCCCTTCGCCGAGGCGGACGACTTCCACCCACCGGCCAACATCGCCAAGATGTCGGCCGGCGTCCCGCTGGACGACGAGGACCGCGCCCCCTGGCTGCGGGCGATCGGCGGCTGGCTGGAGGAGCGGACCGAGGCCGGCACCGGCGGCGTCGTCACCTGCTCGGCACTGAAGCGCCGCTACCGCGACACCCTGCGCGCGGCCTGCCCGGGCGTCTTCTTCCTGCACCTCAGCGGAGGTCACGAGCTGGTCGGGGACCGGATCGCCCTCCGCAGCGGCCACTTCATGCCGCCGTCGCTGCTCGACTCGCAGTACGCCGCCCTGGAACCCCTCGCTGCGGACGAGCGCGGCGCCGTCCTGGACGTCGGCCCGTCCCCCGAAGAACTCACCGAGATGGCCGTGGCACTGCTGCGGCCCGTCAATGGAGACGTTGCGTGACCCCCACCCTCCTCGCGGCCGCCGCCCCACCGGCGCTGCCGCACACCGGCAGTGACACCCGGCTGCTGATAGCGGTGCTGCTCAGTATCGGCGCCATCGTGCTGCTGATCACCAGGCTCAAGCTGCACCCGTTCCTCGCCCTGACGCTCGGCTCGGGCCTGCTGGCCGTCGCCGCGGGCGCGCCGTTCGACAGGCTGCTCACCAGCTTCTCCACGGGCTTCGGCGCCACCGTGGCGGGCGTCGGCCTGCTGATCGGGCTGGGCGCGATGCTCGGCAGGCTGCTCGCCGACTCCGGCGGGGCGAACACCATCGCGGACACCGTGCTGGCGCGCTCCGGCACCCGGGCGCTGCCCTGGGCGATGGCGCTGATCGCCGCGCTGCTCGGCCTGCCGCTCTTCTTCGAGGTCGGCGTGGTCCTGCTGATCCCGATCGTGCTGCTGGTCGCCCGCCGCGGCAACGTGCCGTTGATGCGGATCGGCATCCCGGCCCTGGCCGGCCTGTCGGTGCTGCACGGCCTGGTGCCCCCGCACCCGGGCCCGCTCGTCGCCGTCGACGCACTGAAGGCCAATCTCGGCATCACCCTGGCGCTCGGCCTCCTGATCGCGGTCCCGACGCTGATCGTGTCCGGTCCGCTGTTCGCCCGGGTCGCCGAGCGCTGGGTCGGCCCGCTGGAGATCCCGACCGCCACCGCCCCCGAGCGGACGGCCGGGCGCGAGCACACCCCGTCCTTCGGTGCCGTGCTGGCGACGATCCTGCTGCCGGTCGTGCTGATGCTCGGCAAGGCGCTGGCCGACGTCGTCATCGACGACCCCAAGGCGATGGCGCAGCGGGTGTTCGACTTCATCGGCTCGCCGCTGGTCGCCCTGCTCGCCGCGACCCTGCTCGGCATGGTGACGCTCGGCCGGGCGGCCGGCTTCTCCAAGGAGCGGATCTCCGAGACCGTCGGCCGCTCGCTCGCCCCGATCGCCGGCATCGTCTTCATCGTCGGCGCGGGCGGCGGCTTCAAGCAGACCCTGATCGACGTGGGCGTCGGCAACGCGGTGAGCGAATGGTCGAGCGAGTGGCACGTCTCCGCGCTGCTGCTGGGCTGGCTGATCGCGGTGCTGATCCGCCTGGCCACCGGCTCCGCGACGGTCGCCACCATCACCGCGGCCGGCATCGTTGCCCCGCTGGCGGCGAACCTGTCCTCGACCCACGCGGCCCTGCTGGTGCTCGCCATCGGCGCCGGCTCGCTCTTCTTCTCCCACGTCAACGACGCCGGCTTCTGGCTGGTGAAGGAGTACTTCGGGATGAGCGTCGGTCAGACGCTGAAGTCCTGGTCGGTGATGGAGACCGTGATCTCGGTGGTCGCGATAGCCCTGATCCTGCCGCTCAGCCTGGTCATCTGACCGCAGCCCCGGCCCGTCTGACACCGGCCCACCACCGCCGGCCGCAGCCGCCGAGCACGCCCGAGGGGCGGCACCCGGATCCGCCGGGTGCCGCCCCTCCGGCGTTCCGTCAGCCCAGCAGTCCCGACAGCACCGCCGCGGTCGCCTCCAGCAACTCCTCCGCGGCCCCGCCGCCCGCGGCGGTCCGGGCCAGCAGCCCCTCGCGCGCGGCCAGGATCACCCCGGCGGCCTGCCGGGCGGTCGCACCCGGCGGCACCAGCTCGGGCAGCGCCCGTTCCAGGACGGCGGCCAGGGCCTGGGAGACCTCCCGGTCGTGCGCGGCCACCCGTTCGGCCAGCCCCTCGCTGCGCGCGGCGACCAGCCGGAACTCCAGGAACAGCAGGATCCACCCGGTCTCGGCCGGCTCGACCCGCAGCAGCGCCTCCACCAGCAGCCGGGCCCGCTCCGGCGGGGCGAGCGCCTCCCCGGCGGCCGCCAGCTCCGCCAGCTCGGCCATCCGCCCGGCCGCCCGGTCGTCGAAGAGCGCGAGCAGCAGGTCCTCCTTGCTGCCGAAGTTCGAGTAGAAGGCGCCCCGGGTGTAGCCGGCGGCGGCACAGACGTCCTCGATGCTGGTCCGCGCGAAGCCGACGGCGAGGAACAGGTCGCCCGCCGCGGCCAGCAGCCGGGCCCGGGTGTGGACGCGGCGGCGGGGCGGTCGGGCGGCGGGGGCGGAATCGGCCGGGGGAGGGTTCACAGGAGAACGATACATGGTGTATTCAATACGAGTCGTATTCAATACGTCCCGTACTGAACCGTGCGGTGCCACCGGACCCGGACCGGCACCGCACCCGCACCCGTACCTGCACCGACCCTGGGGGACCACCGTCATGAGCCGACTGCTGATCACCGACGCCCACCTGCTGCATCCCGAGGACGGCACCCGCACCGACCGCGGCTGGCTGGAGGCCGCCGACGGCCTGATCACCGCCACCGGGACCGGCCGCCCGCCCGCCGCGGGCGAGGACGTCCGGGTCATCGACGCCGGGGGCGCCACGGTCCTGCCGGGCCTGATCGACGCGCACGTCCACCTGCTGGTCACCAGCCTCGACCTGCGCGACATCGCCGACTGGACGCCCGGCTACGCCACCACCCGCGCGCTCGCCGAGGCCGGACGCATGCTGCGCCGCGGTTTCACGACCGTCCGTGACGTGGGCGGGGCCGACCACGGCATGGCCCGCGCGCTGGCCGAGGGCCTGGTGCCCGGCCCCCGGCTGGTCCACGGCGGCAAGGCGCTGTCACAGACCGGCGGCCACGGCGACCTGCGCCCGCTCGGCGACGACGCGCTGCCCTGCTGCGAGTCCCGCCCGCACTTCGGCCGGATCGCCGACGGCGTCGACGCCGTCCGCGCCGCCGCCCGGGACGAGTTCCGCAAGGGCGCCGCGCACCTCAAGGTGCTGCTCTCCGGCGGCGTCGCCTCGCCGCACGACGAGATCGCCGCCGTCCAGTACAGCGAGGAGGAGATCCGCGCGGCCGTCGAGGAGGCGGAGAACCACAACCGCTACGTCACCGTGCACGCCTACCACCCGCGCGCGATCGACCGCGCGCTCCGCGCCGGGGTGCGCTGCGTCGAGCACGGCAACCTGCTGGACGACGCCAACGTCGCGCTGCTGCGGGAGAAGGACGCCTTCCTGGTCCCCACCCTGGTCGCCTACGAGCAGACCGCGAAGCTCGGTGCCGCCTCGGGCCTGCCGCCCGCCTCGGTGGGCAAGCTCGCCGAGGTCCGCGACCAGGGGCTGGCCGCACTGGAACGGGCCCACCGCGCGGGCGTCAACCTGGTCTACGGCAGTGACCTGCTCGGCCCGCTGCACCAGGCCCAGCTGGAGGAGTTCACCATCCGCGCGCAGGTCCAGCCCGCCGCGGACGTGCTCCGCTCGGCCACCACGACCGCCGCCCGCCTGCTCGGCCTCGACGGCCGGATCGGCACCCTGGCCCCGGGCGCGCACGCCGACCTGCTCGTCGTCGACGGCGACCCGTTGGCGGACCTCACCGTCCTCACCCGCCCCGAACGGCACCTGCGCCACGTCGTCCAGGCCGGCCGCCCGGTCTGACGGAACGCGAAGGGCGGGTTCCCGGGAGTCCCGGGAACCCGCCCTGCCTACTCGCTCCCCGTGCTACGCGCAGCGGTGCTTACGTGCCTTACGTGCCTTACTCGCTTCCGCGCTTCGCGAGGCTGTGCTTACTTGCTTCCGCGCTTCGCGAGGAAGGCGTCGACCTCGGACCGGATCTCCGGGGTGTCCAGGCCGCGCACGGTCATCGTGGTGCGGCGGCGCAGCACGTCGTCCGTGGTGTACGCCCACTCGTTGTCGGCGGCGTAGGCGACCTGCGCCCAGACGTCCGGCCCGTCCTCGTGGATCGGCCGGCCCAGCTCCGGGTTCTCGTCGATCAGGCGGGCGATCTCGAAGGAGAGCGTGCCGTAGTGGCTGGCCAGGTGCTTGGCGACCAGCGGCTCCATCCGCGAGCCGGGCTCACGGTCGATCAGCAGGCGGTGCGCGACGGCGTTCGGCGCGCCGACGCCGGGCAGCGGCACGGTCGGGGCGATCGGGGACATGTCCTCGCCGAGGCTGGTGCCGGGCACGTGGGCCAGCTTCTCCAGCACGGTGCGGCCGATGTGCCGGTAGGTGGTCCACTTGCCGCCGGCGACGGACAGCATGCCGCCCTTGCCCTCGGTGACGACCGTCTCGCGCTTGGCGGCGGCGGTGTCGCCGGGGCCGCCGGGCAGCACCCGCAGGCCGGCGAAGGCGTAGGTGATCAGGTCGCGGTCGAGGTGCTCGTCGCGGATCGCGTGCGCGGCCTCGCCCATGATCTGGTCGATGTCCGCCTCGGTGGCCCGGACGTCCTGCGGGTCGCCGGTGTACTCCTCGTCGGTGGTGCCGAGGAGGACGTGGTCCTCCCACGGGATGGCGAAGGAGACGCGGTACTTGTCGATCGGGATGGTCAGCGCGGCGCGCCACGGGGCGCGGCGCTTGACGACGACGTGCGCACCCTTGGAGAGGCGGATCGACGGCGCGGCGCCGGCGTCCTCCATCTTGCGCAGGTGGTCGACCCACGGGCCGGTGGCGTTGAGCACCAGGCGGGCGTTGACGCCGAACTCGGTGCCGTCCAGGCGGTCCCGCAGCTCGGCGCCGGTGACGCGGCCGCCGGTGAAGCGCAGGCCGGTGACCTCGGCGTGGTTGAGCACCACGGCGCCGGCGTCGACGGCGGCGCGCACGGTCATCACGGCCACGCGCGAGTCGTTCATCTGGTGGTCGCCGTAGACGGCCACCGAGCGCAGGCCCTCGGTGCGCAGCGCGGGCACCTGCTGGGCGGCGTGCGCGGCGGTGGAGACCCGGCCCATGCCGTCGCGGAAGGCGGAGAGCGCCGAGTAGAGGAAGACGCCGGCGCCGAGCTTGGGGGCGCTGTGCGGGCCGCCCTTGTAGACCGGCACGAAGAAGGTCAGTGGGTTGACCAGGTGCGGGGCGACGTCGGTGGCGAGCGCGCGGCGCTCCTTGTGGTTCTCGGCGACCAGCCTGACCGCGCCGGTCTGCAGGTAGCGCAGACCGCCGTGGACCAGCTTGGAGGAGGCGCTGGAGGTGGCACCGGCGAAGTCGCCGGCGTCGACCATGGCGACCTTGAGGCCCGCCTGGGAGGCCGTCCAGGCGACGGCCGTGCCGAGGATGCCGCCCCCGATCACCAGCAGGTCGTAGGTGGCCTTGCCCAGCAGCTCGCGGGTGTCGGCGCGGGAGGCGGTGCGGCCGGCGGTGCGCTCGGCGCCCAGGGTCGGGATGGTTGCCATGGTGTGTGTTACGGCGACGCGGGTCGGGCGGCGCCGTTACTCCTCTCGGTGTGCGGTGCGGCCCCTGCGGAGAGGCCGGTCGGCCCGGTGCGGCGGGCCGGTGAAACGGGGGCAAGCCGGCCGGGGCACGGGGCCCCGGCCGGCTTCGCGGTCAGCTCTGCTCTTCCTCCTCCACCCAGCCCATGGTGCGCTCCACGGCCTTGAGCCACTTCTTGTACTCGCGCTCCCGGGTGGCCTCGTCCATGCGCGGCGTCCACTCGGCGGCGCGGTGCCAGTTGGCCCGCAGGGTGTCCAGGTCGTTCCAGAAGCCGACCGCCAGGCCGGCCGCGTAGGCGGCGCCGAGCGCGGTGGTCTCGGCCACGTACGGGCGCTCGACCGGGGCGTCCAGCACGTCGGCGATGTTCTGCATGAGCAGGTTGTTGCTGGTCATGCCGCCGTCGACCTTGAGGGCGGTGAGCTCGACGCCGGAGTCCTTCTGCATGGCGTCGACGACCTCGCGGGTCTGCCAGGCGGTGGCCTCCAGGACGGCCCGGGCCAGGTGGCCCTTGGTGACGTACCGGGTCAGACCGGCGATCACACCGCGGGCGTCGGAGCGCCAGTACGGGGCGAACAGGCCGGAGAAGGCCGGGACGAAGTAGGCGCCGCCGTTGTCCTCGACGGTGTTGGCGAGGGTCTCGATCTCGGCGGCGGTGGAGATGATGCCGAGCTGGTCGCGCAGCCACTGGACCAGCGAGCCGGTGACGGCGATCGAGCCTTCCAGGGCGTAGACCGGCTTCTGGTCGCCGATCCGGTAGCCGACCGTGGTCAGCAGGCCGTGGTAGGAGTTGACGACGTCCTCGCCGGTGTTCAGCAGGAGGAAGGTGCCGGTGCCGTAGGTCGACTTGGCCTCGCCCTTGTCGAAGCAGGTCTGGCCGAACAGCGCGGCCTGCTGGTCGCCGAGCGCGGAGGCGACCGGGACGCCGGCCAGGTCGCCGACGGCCTCGCCGTAGACCTCGGCGGAGGAGCGGATCTCCGGCAGGACGGACATCGGAACGCCCATCGACTCGGCGATCTTGTCGTCCCACTGCAGGCTGTGCAGGTTCATCAGCATGGTACGGCTGGCGTTGGTCACGTCGGTGACGTGCTTGCCGCCGTCGGCACCACCGGTGAGGTTCCAGATCACCCAGGTGTCCATGGTGCCGAACAGGATGTCGCCGGCCTCGGCGCGCTCGCGCAGGCCCTCGACGTTGTCCAGCAGCCAGCGGATCTTCGGGCCGGCGAAGTAGCTGGCCAGCGGGAGGCCGGTCTCGCGGCGGAAGCGGTCCTGGCCGACGTTGCGGCCCAGCTCGCGGCAGAGCGCCTCGGTGCGGGTGTCCTGCCAGACCAGCGCGTTGTGGACCGGCTCGCCGGTGTTCTTGTCCCACAGGACGGTGGTCTCGCGCTGGTTGGTGATGCCGATCGCGCGGATGTCGTCCTTGGTCAGGCCGGCCTTCTCCAGCGCGCCGCGGACGACCGACTGGACCCGGGTCCAGATTTCGGCGGCGTCGTGCTCGACGTAGCCGGGCTGGGGGAAGATCTGCCGGTGCTCCTGCTGGTCGACGGCGACGATCCGTCCGTCCGCGCCGAAGATGATGCAGCGGCTGGAGGTGGTGCCCTGGTCGATCGCGGCGATGTAGTTGCCCGTGCCAGTGGAGGTCATGAGGGTCCTCGGCTCAAGGTTGGGGGATGGCGGGTGGGTGGGTCCGACTCTCGGGTCAGTCCCCGTGCTCGGGTGGCGCGAAGCCTGGCTCCGCGAGGATGGCCGGCTTTAGAACATGACGTTGTAGAGCGCGCCCGCCAGCAGGCCGCCGACGATCGGGCCGGCCACCGGGATCCAGGCGTAGGACCAGTCGGAGCCGCCCTTGTTCGGGATCGGCAGCAGCGCGTGGACGATGCGCGGGCCCAGGTCGCGGACCGGGTTGATGGCGTAGCCGGTCGGGCCGCCGAGCGAGAGGCCGATGCCGACGACGGTGAACGCGACGATCAGGATGCCGAGGCCGGACTTGCCCAGGCCCTCGTTGGTGCTCTGGGTGAGGATCGCGAAGCAGAGCACGAAGGTGCCGATGATCTCGGTGAGCATGTTCTGGACGGGGTTCCGGATCTCGGGACCGGTCGAGAAGATGCCCAGGGTCGGCTCCTTGTTCTCGTTGAACTGGCCGAGGTAGGTGGCCCAGACGAGGACGGCGCCGATCATCGCGCCGAGCAGCTGCGAGCCGAGGTAGAGCGGAACGTCGCCCCATTCGCCGCTCTTGACGGCGAGGGCGAGGGTGACGGCCGGGTTGAGGTGGGCGCCGGACTTCGGAGCCGACATGTAGGCGGCGATCATCACCGCGAAGCCCCAGCCGAAGGTGATCGCCAGCCAGCCGGCGTTGATGGCCTTCGACTTCTTGAGCGTCACGGCGGCGCAGACGCCGCCGCCGAGAAGAATCAGGGCGGCGGTGCCGAGGGTTTCGCCGACGAAGATGTCGCCGTTGGAGAACGAGGACACAAAGACTCCCTTGTCCATATGGCCCGGAGGTGCGGGTGGGGGCAGGTGGCCGAGCGATCAACGGTGCGGGTGAGCGCTCTGTGGGAGAGATCTGCTCGGCCATCGTTCGACAATGTCGACCGTCATGCGGAAGCTTCCTCCCCGGGCCGCCTTCACGTCAAGGCCGGGTTACTCAGCTGTGACCCTTCACTCGGTGTGACCACGTGGATATCCGCAAACACGGACAAAACGCTAAGGCGCGGACAGGCGTGCTGCCTGTCCGCGCCTCAGCGTGAACGTCCGGCGTCCGGCGCCGGCCCCGCGCGCAGCGCGGTCAGAACCGGCCGGCCCCGAGGTCCCGGGAGATCGCCCGGGCCGCGCTGCGCACCGACGCGACCAGCGACGGCTTCACGAAGCCGTCCTCGCAGACCCGCTCCACCGCGCCGCTGATGCAGACCGCGCCCACCGGGTTGCGCCGCCGGTCCTGGATCAGCGCGCCGATCGAGGCCACGCCCTCCCAGGTCTCCTCGATCGAGTCCGCCCAGCCGCGCTCGCGGGTCAGCGCCGCCTCGGCGTCCACGTCCGCGGGGTCGGTCAGCGTCCGCGGGGTGTACGCCTCGAACGGCCCCTCGCCCAGCTCCCCGCGGGCCACCGGGTCGTAGGCCAGCAGCACCTTGCCCAGGGCGGTGGAGTGCAGCGGCTGCATCGAGCCGACCTCCAGCACTTGCCGGGTGTCGTCCGGGCGGAACACGTGATGCACGATCAGCACGCCCTGCTGGTGCAGCACCCCCAGGTAGACGGTCTCGCCGGCCGCCCGGGCCAGGTCGTCCGCCCAGACCAGGGCCCTGGCCCGCAGCTCGTGCACGTCCAGGTAGCTCTGCCCCAGCCGCAGCAGCTCGGCGCCCAGTTGGTACTTGCCGCTCTCCGGGTCCTGTTCCACGAACCCCTCCTGCTGGAGGGTGCGCAGGATGCCGTGGGCGGTGCCCTTGGCCAGGTCCAGCGCCGTGGCGACCTCGGACAGACCGAGGCGGCGTTCACCGCCGGCCAGCAGGCGCATGATGGCGGCGGCCCGGGAGAGCGACTGGATCGGGCCGGGCATTCGGTACCTCCGCGCTGACAGGCGGTCGACATTGTCGACCGCAGTGGTAACGGGATGAGTCTGCCAGGCCGCCCCCGGTCCGTGCACCTTCCCCCTCGGTAAGTCCTCCGGTGGATGCGGCCGCCCTCCGGTGGATGCGACCGGCGCCGTCAGTCCCGTGCGCGCGCCACCTCGGCGGCCAGTGCGGCGATCTCCTGCGGCCCCACCCGGCAGCAGCCGCCCACCAGCCGGGCCCCGTCGGCCAGCCAGCCGGTCACCCGGCCCGGGCCGCCGGCCGGGGCGGCCCCCGTCGGCCGGAACGTCGGCTCGCCGCGCCAGGCCCGCGCCGCGGCGTCCCAGCCCTCGCCGCTGTTCGGGTAGACCACCACCGGTTTGCCGGTCACCCGCGCCGCGAGTGCCACCGCGCGGTCCGCGTCCTGCGGCGAGCAGCAGTTCACCCCGACCGCGACCACCTCGTCCGCCTCCGCGGCCAGGGCGAAGGCCTCCGCCAGCGGCTGTCCGGCCCTGGTGCGGCCGCCCGCCACGCTGTACGACAGCCAGGCCGGCACGCCCAGCCCGCGCACCGCCCGCAGCAGCGCCCGCGCCTCGTCCGCGTCCGGCACCGTCTCCAGCGCCAGCACGTCCGGCCCGGCCGCCGCCAGCACCTCCAGCCGCGGGCGGTGGAACGCCTCCAGCTCGCCCACCGTCAGCCCGTACCGCCCCCGGTACTCGGAGCCGTCCGCGAGCACCGCCCCGTACGGGCCCGCCGACGCGGCCACCCAGAGCGGCCGGCCCGCCGCAGGCCGCCCGCCCGCGGCCTGCCGGGCCGCCTCCCGGGCCAGCTCCACGCTGCGCGCGAGCAGCCCGGCCGCCTCCGCCCGGTCCAGCCCGCGCCGGGCGAACCCCTCGAAGCTCGCCTGGTAGCTCGCGGTGATCGCGACCGCCGCGCCCGCCTCGAAGTACGCCCGGTGCGCGGCGACGACCGCCTCCGGGGCGTCCGCCAACAGCCGTGCCGACCACAGCCCGTCCGACAGGTCGTGCCCGGCCGCGGCCAGTTGGTTGGACAGCCCGCCGTCCAGCACCAGCGGACCGGCGGCCAGCGCCGCGGTGAAGTCCTTCCCGGCCACCGAGTCCCCTCTTCCGTGCGGTGAGATCCCTGCTCACAGCGTAGGGAAGGGGACGGGCCGGCGGACGCCGGAAAATCATTTGCCGCAGAGTCATCGGATCGCTACGTTGTGCTCAGACCGAGAACGACGACCGCCGTACCGGAACCGCACCGGAGAGGAGCCGGCCATGACCACGGAGGAGCCCCCGGCCGGCACTGAGGCCGGCACTGAGGCCGGCACCGGAACCGAGGCCGGATCCGGCACGGACACCGGAACCGCCACGGACACCGGAACCGGCAGCGGCATCGACGAGCGCGCCTGGCTGGCCGCCTACGATCCGCGCGCCTACACCCCGGTGGCGGTCACCGTCGACGTCGTCGCCCTGACCCTGCGCCACGGCAGCCTGCACGTCCTCCTGGTCGAGCGCGCCGCCCCGCCCTACCAGGGCTCCTGGGCCCTGCCCGGCGGCTTCCTGCGCGCCGGCGAGGAGGGTCCGGACGAGGCCGCCGCCCGCGAGCTCGCCGAGGAGACCGGCCTGCACGGCAGCGCCGACGCCGAGGCCGCCCTCAGCCGCATCCACCTCGAACAGCTCGGCACCTACGGAGCCCCCGACCGGGACCCGCGCATGCACGTCGTCTCGGTCGCGTACCTGGCCTTCGCCCCCGACCTGCCCGACCCCCGGGCCGGCTCGGACGCGGCGACCGCCGCCTGGCACCCCGTGAGCGCCCTCGAACTCCGGCCGTCCACCGGCCGGTCACCGGCAGCCGGTGAGCCCGTCGACACCCACGGGGGTGGCGTCGACGGGCCCACCGGCCCCCACTCCGCGGAGTCCGCGCCGATCACCCTGGCCTTCGACCACGCCCGCATAATCGCCGACGGCCTCGACCGCGCCCGCGACAAGATCGAGTACAGCCCGCTGGCCACCGCCTTCCTCCAGCACGACTTCACCATCCCCGAGCTGCGCGCCGTGTACGAGGCCGTCTGGGACGAGAAGCTCCACCCCGGCAACTTCCACCGCAAGGTCCTCTCCGTCCCCGGCTTCGTGGAGAGCACCGGCACCACCACCGAGCGCGGCGGCGCCCGCGGCGGCCCGCGCGCCCGCACCTACCACGCCGGCGACGCCCGGCTCCTCCACCCCGCCCTCCTCCGCCCCACCCGCGAGGACGAGATCCGCTGACCGGCACCACCGGTCCCACCCGCGCACTACCATCCGGGCCATGACCACTCAAGACGTGAGCCGGACGAGCAATCGGCCCAACTCCCACTGCCACTGGTGCGGCACGCCCTACCCCGCCGGCACCAGCGCCTGGCCCCGCACCTGCCCCGGCTGCGCCGAGATCAGCTACCGCAACCCGCTGCCCGTCGCGGTCACCGTCCTCCCCGTCACCCGCCCCGACGCCGACCCCGCCCTGGTCGTCATCCGCCGCACCATCGAACCCGGCTACGGCGAACTCGCCTTCCCCGGCGGCTACATCGACTACGGCGAGACCTGGCAACAGGCCTGCGTTCGCGAACTCCGCGAGGAGACCGGAATCCCGGCCGACTCCGCCGACATCACCCTGATCTCCACCGCGTCCGACCCGCACGGCCGCTTCGTCTTCCTCTGCGGACTGCTCCCCGCCCGCCCGCTCGCCGAACTCCCGCCCTCGCGCCCCACCGACGAGACCGCCGGCTGGCTGCTCGCCACCCCGGACACCCGGCTCGCCTGGGACTTCCACAGCAACGTCTCCCGCGCCTGGTTCAACGGCGACTTCACCCCCGGCGGCCGGCCCCCGGCAGCGGGCTGACCAGCCGCGCGTCCGCCCGGCAGACCCTGGCGCGCGGGCCGCTCACATGGCATGGTCTGCACCGACAGCCCAACTGGACGGGCCCTGCCAGAAGCAACCCCGTCCCATCCACCGGCCGGGAGACCACCACCGTGAGCACCCCACCCCAGGATCAGCCGCTCTGGCGCCCCAACCCCGCGAGCGCCGCCGCCACCAGCCTCGTGGCGTTCCAGGCTTGGGCCGCCGAGCGCCACGGCGCACCGGCCGCACCGCTCGCTCCCACCGCCGACGACACCGAGGCGGCCCGCCGCTACGCCGACCTGCACGCCTGGTCCGTCGAGGACCTCGACCGCTTCTGGACCGCCGTCACCGAGTGGTTCGACGTCCGCTTCCAGCAGGCCCCGGACGCCGTCCTCGCCGACCCGGCCATGCCCGGCGCCCGCTGGTTCCCCGGCGCCCGCCTCAACTACGCCGAGCACGCCCTGCGCGCCGCCGAGGACCCGGCCAACCACGACCGCCCGGCCGTCCTCCACCTCGACGAGACCACCGAGCAGCCGGTCACCCTCACCTGGGCCGAACTCCGCCGCCAGGTCGCCTCCCTCGCCGCCGCCCTGCGCGCCCGCGGCATCGGCCCGGGCGACCGCGTCAGCGCCTACCTGCCCAACATCCCCCAGGCCGCCGTCGCCCTCCTCGCCACCGCCGCCGTCGGCGCCGTCTGGACCAGCTGCGCCCCCGACTTCGGCGCCCGCAGCGTCCTCGACCGCCTGCAGCAGATCGAACCCGCCGTCCTCTTCGCCGTCGACGGCTACCACTACGGCGGCAAGGACCACGACCGCACCGAGGTCGTCGCCGAACTCCGCCGCGAACTCCCCACCCTGCGCACCGTCGTCCACGTCCCGCTGCTCGGCGCCCCCGCCCCCGACGGCGCCCTGCACTGGGACGACCTGGTCGCCGACGACGTCGAGCCGGTGTACGAGCCCGTCCCCTTCGACCACCCGCTCTGGGTCCTCTACTCCTCCGGCACCACCGGCCTGCCCAAGGCCATCGTCCAGAGCCAGGGCGGCATCCTCGTCGAGCACCTCAAGCAGGCCGGCCTCCACCTGGACCTCGGCCCCGAGGACCGCTTCCTCTGGTACACCTCCACCGGCTGGATGATGTGGAACTTCCTCATCGCCGGCCTCCTCGTCGGGGCCACGATCGTCACCTACGACGGCAGCCCCGGCCACCCCGACACCGGCGCCCTCTGGTCCGTCGCCGCCCGCACCGGCGCCACCGTCCTCGGCACCTCGGCCGCCTACGTCATCGCCAGCCGCAAGGCCGACCTCCACCCCGGCCGCGACCTCGACCTCTCCGCCGTCCGCTGCATCGGCACCACGGGCTCCCCGCTCCCGCCCGACGGCTTCCGCTGGATCTACGACGAGGTCAAGGAGGACGTCTGGCTCGCCTCCGTCAGCGGCGGCACCGACGTCTGCTCCTGCTTCGTCGGCGGCGTCCCCACCCTGCCCGTGCACCTCGGCGAGATCCAGGCCCCCTGCCTCGGCGCCGCCGTCGAGTCCTGGGACGTCCACGGCCGCCCGCTCACCGACGCCGTCGGCGAACTCGTCGTCACCAAGCCCCTCCCCTCCATGCCCACCGGCTTCTGGAACGACCCCGAGGGCACCCGGTACCACGACAGCTACTTCGACACGTACCCGGGCGTCTGGCGCCACGGCGACTGGATCACCGTCACCTCGCGCGGCACCGTGATCATCCACGGCCGCTCCGACTCCACCCTCAACCGCCAGGGCGTCCGGATGGGCTCCTCCGACATCTACGAGGTCGTCGAGCGCCTCCCGGAGATCGCCGAATCCCTGGTCATCGGCCTGGAGGAGCCCGACGGCGGCTACTGGATGCCGCTCTTCGTCGTCCTCGCCCCCGGCGCCGCCCTGGACGACGACCTGACCGGCCGCATCCGCACCTCGCTGCGCACCGAGCTCTCGCCGCGGCACGTGCCCGACGAGGTCATCGCCGTCCGCGGCCTCCCGCACACCCTCACCGGCAAGCGCATCGAGGTCCCGGTGAAGCGACTGCTCTCCGGCACCCCGCTGGAGCAGGCGGTCAACCCGGGCTCCGTCGACAACCTCGACCACCTGCGCTTCTTCGAGCAGCTCCGCCGCGAGCGCCAGGCCGCCCAGGCCTGACGCCCGGTACGGCGAAGGGGCGCCCCCCATGACGGGGGCGCCCCTTCGACATCCGTGTGCCCGGTGCCGCGCGGTCCGGTGCTACTCGCCGGACAGCACCTGCTGCGCGGCGGCCCGTGCGGCCTCGGCGCTGTCCGCGGCCCGCGCCGCCTCGGCCGCCCGGCGGCACTGCGCCAGCGTGTACTTGGCCAGCGTGGTCCGCACGTAGGGGATCGACGCCGCGCCCATGGACAGGCTGGTGACGCCCAGACCGGTCAGGACCACGGCGAGCAGCGGGTCCGAGGCCGCCTCGCCGCAGACCCCGCAGCTCTTGCCGGTGGCCTGCGCGGCCTCGGCCGAGAACGCGACCAGGTCGAGCAGCGCCGGCTGCCACGGGTCCTGCAGCCGGGCCACCGCACCCACCTGACGGTCGGCCGCGAAGGCGTACTGGGCCAGGTCGTTGGTCCCCAGCGAGAGGAACTCCACCTCCTGGAGGATCGACCGCGCCCGCAGCGCCGCCGACGGAATCTCCACCATGGCACCGAACTTGGCGTTCAGCCCGGCCTCGCGGCAGGCGTCCGCGAAGTCCTTGGCGTCCTTCCGGTCGGCCACCATCGGGGCCATCACCTCGAGGTGGACCGGCAGGCCCTCAGCGGCCCTCGCCAGCGCGCGCAGCTGGGTCTGCAGCACCTCCGGGTGCTCCAGCAGCGTCCGCAGACCGCGCACGCCGAGCGCCGGGTTCGGCTCGTCCGCCGGGGTCAGGAAGTCCAGCGGCTTGTCCGCGCCCGCGTCCAGCACCCGGACCACGACCCGGCCCTCCGGGAACGCCTCCAGCACCTTCCGGTACGCCTCGACCTGCTTCTCCTCGCCGGGCGCCTTCGCCGAGTCGTCCAGGAAGAGGAACTCGGTACGGAACAGCCCGACGCCCTCGGCGCCGGCCTCCAGCGCGGCCGGCAGGTCGGCCGGTCCGCCCACGTTGGCCAGCAGCGGGACGCGGTGACCGTCCGAGGTCTGCCCCGGACCGGAGGAGGCGGCCAGGGCCGCCTTGCGCTCGGCGGCGATCCGGCGCAGCTCGCCCTGCTTCTCCTGCGACGGCTCCACCAGCACGTCGCCGGAGCTGCCGTCCACCGCGACGACGGTGCCCTCGGCGACGCCGGTCGCCCCCGGAAGCGCCACCACGGCCGGCACGCCCATGGCACGCGCCAGGATGGCGCTGTGGCTGGTCGGCCCGCCCTCCTCGGTCACGAAGCCGAGCACCAGCGTCGGGTCCAGCAGCGCGGTGTCGGCCGGCGCGAGGTCCCGCGCGAAGAGCACGTACGGCTCGTCGCTGTCCGGCACACCCGGCATCGGCACGCCCAGCAGCCGCGCCACGATGCGGTTCCGCACGTCGTCCAGGTCGGCGACGCGGCCGGCCAGGTACTCCCCGGCCGACGCGAGGAGCGCGCGGTAGGCGGCGAAGGCGTCGTAGACGCCGCGCTCGGCGCTGCTGCCGACGGCGATCCGGCGTGCGACGTCGGCCATCAGCTCGGGGTCCTGCGCCATCAGCGCCTGGGCCTCCAGCACCGCCTGGGCCTCGCCGCCGGCCAGGTTGCCGCGCGCGATCAGGTCCGCGGCCACCGCCTCGACCGCCGCCTGCGCGCGAGCCTGCTCACGCGGGGCGTCCTCGGTGGGGATCTGGGTGGCCGGCGGCTCCAGCACCGCCGTGCCCATGTGCCGCACCTGGCCGATCGCGACCCCGTGGCTGACACCCACGCCGCGCAGCGTCTTCTCCATGTGACTGTCTCCGCTGAGAGGAGCGGCCCCGCTGGGTACCGCTGTGTGCCGGGCCGCCCCGTCGGATGCGCCGGGGCGGGTGTGTCGGGAAAGAAGAGGTCAGCTCCAGCTGAACAGGGCGTCGCCGACGGCGGCCTCGCCGTCCTCGCGGACACCGGCGAGGGAGTCGGCGGCGGCCTCCAGGGCGACGATCGGCGAGATCGGCGACTTGCCGGCGGCCTCGACGGCGGCGGGGTCCCACTTGATGACGGCCTGGCCGCGGGTCACCGTGTCGCCCTTGGCGACGAGCAGTTCGAAGCCCTCGCCGTTCAGCTGCACGGTGTCGATGCCGAGGTGGGTCAGCACACCGTGCCCGTCGGCGTCCACCACGACGAACGCGTGCGGGTGCATGGAGACGACGACGCCGTCCACCGGGGCGACGGCCTCGGTCGGCCGGCGCACCGGGTCGATCGCGGTGCCGGGGCCGACCATCGCACCCGAGAAGACCGGGTCCGGCACGCCGGCGAGCCCGACGACACGGCCGGTCAGCGGCGACGTCACAGTGGTCATGGTGGTGCCTCCCAAGTGCGCAATACAGCGAGCAGCCGCGAGCAGCGGCGCAACGATCAACTGAAGCCTAAATCATGTCAACTTCGGACATCTGCTGACATACCCGGGCGTAGAACCACACCCCGCCCGCCACCTCGGACGACACCTCGTCGACCGACAGTGGTCTAGTCCTCTTCACCGATGCGCCGCACTCTACAGGCATCTTGGCGAATCGGGACCATTGCTGTATATGCTCGCGAGAGCAACAAATCATGCGTCCGATCGGGTGACACCGGCGTGGCCCGATTCGCGCTCCGTCGTGGGACCCGCTATGGTTGGTCGAGTCGCCGCAAGACGACGGTTAACAGCAGATTTCAGATGTGAAAAGCACCGGTAAACGGAGCGGAAAGCATCTGGTAAGCTGGAAACACGAAAGAACGAAGCGCCCGGAGGGCCCGCTGGAAGGCGGTCCGAAGGAAGTGTCCGTTCCTTGAGAACTCAACAGCGTGCCA